>JANNHX010000595.1:0-4385 GCA_031404615.1 Chloroflexota bacterium | reverse complement strand
GGCACATGGTGGGACGGACCGTGTCGCTGTTCCCGAAGGTCGCGACACGGGTCGGTGACGTCCTGCTCGAGGTCAGGGGCCTGACCCGGGTCGGCGTGTTCCGCGACGTCGGGTTTTCCGTCCGCGCCGGCGAGATCGTCGGGTTCGCCGGCCTGGTCGGCGCCGGCCGCACCGAGGACGCGAGGGTCCTGTTCGGGATCGACCGTCGCGACGGCGGCGAGATCCGGCTGGGCGGAACGCCCGTCCACTTCGGGAGTCCATCGGCCGCGATGCATGGCGGCATCGCGTACCTCCCCGAGGACCGCCACCAGGAGGGCCTCGTCCTGGATTTCTCGATCGCCCAGAACGTGACCCTGCCGATCCTGCCGCGGCTGTTTCCAAGGCTCCTGGTCCGCGCCTCGACCGAGCATGCGGTGGCCATCGAGCACACCGAGCAGTTCAACGTCCGGATGACCGGCGTCGACCAGGAGGTTGGCGCGCTGTCCGGCGGCAACCAGCAGAAGGTCGTCCTCGCCAAGTGGCTCGCGTCGGGGCCCCGGGTCCTGATCCTCGACCACCCGACGCGCGGCATCGACATCGGGGCCAAGGTGGAGGTCCACCGGCTCATCAGCGAGCTCGCCGCGAAGGGGCTCGGGATCATCCTGATCTCCAGCGACCTGCCCGAGGTCCTCGCGATGTCGGACCGGATCATCGTCCTCCACGAGGGCCGGATCACGGCCGAGATCGCCCGTGCCGACGCCACCCAGGAACGCGTCATGTTCGCGGCGACCGGCAGCCTCACCGCGACCCCGGCCGACGCGACCAGCACCATGACCGCGGAGGATCCGAGTGGCTGAGGCGGTGGCGGCCAGCCGGCTCGCGGGCGCGCGCTGGCTGATGGCGATCGGCCGCCAGCGCGAGCTGACGCTGCTGGCGATCATGTTCGTGGGCGGCGCTCTCGTCTCGATGATGGCGCCGCAATTCCTCTCCGTCGAGAACTTCAGCCAGGTCGCGACCCTCGCCTCGATCACCGCGGTCGTCGCGGTGGGTGAGGCCATCGTCATCATCACGCGCGGCATCGACCTCTCGGTCGAGGCGATCATCGGCCTCGTCGCCTACAGCGTCGCGAGGACACTCGAGCTCCAGGCGCTCGATCCGGTCGGCGCCATCGCCATGGGCCTCGCCATCGGCCTGATCCTGGGCATGATCAACGGCTTCATCATCGCGGTGCTCAAGGTGCCCGCGATCGTCGCGACGCTCGGCACGCTGAGCATCTTCCGTGGCTTCGATTACGTCATCGCGGGCCCCGACCAGGTGCCGCTCGCCGGCCTGCCGCCGGGCTTCACGGATATCTCCCGCGCCGACGTCCTGGGCATCCCGGTGTTCGTGCTGCTCACGGTCGCCGTCGTGGTCGTCGGATCGCTCTTCCTGCGCTCGACCCGCTTCGGACGCCAGGTCTACGCGGTGGGCAGCAACCCCGAAGCGGCCGCGATCCTGGGGATCCCGTCGCGGCTCGTCATCTTCGTCGCCTACTCGCTGTGCGGCGTGCTGGCCGGGCTCGCCGGGATCATGTGGGTGATGCAGTTCGGCACCATCAACGGCACCGCCGCCACCGGCGCGACCCTGGCGATCATCGCGGCGGTCGTCGTCGGCGGGGTGAACACCCTCGGCGGCTCCGGCACCCTCGCGGGCGCGGCGATCGGCGCCCTGTTCCTCGGCTTCATCGCCAACGCCCTCATCCTCGTCGGGCTGTCCCAGTTCTGGCTGCAGGCGATCTACGGCCTCGTGATCCTGATCGCGATCGCCGGTGACCAGCTCATCCGCCGCGGCGTGCAACGTGCCAACACCCGGAGCGGCTCCCGATGACCACCGCCGCCACGGCCTCCGCACCCAAGGCCGGCGGCCGCCGCTGGACCCGCCTGCTCGCCCGCTGGGAGACGCTGCTCGTCGTCGCGCTGCTGGGGCTGATCGTCCTCGGCAACGCGCTGTCGCCGTTCTTCCTGACCGCGGACAACTTCTCGAACCTCGTCGCCGCCCTCATGGAGGTGGCGATCATGGCCCTGCCGCTGACGCTGATCATCATCCTGGGCGAGATCGACCTGTCGGTCGAGTCGATGGCCGGCCACGCGAGCGCCGCGCTGGGCTTCATGTGGGCCGCCGGGGTCCCGCTCCAGGTCGGCATCCCGGTCGTGCTCGTCATCGGCGCCCTCGGCGGCCTGCTCAACGGCACGCTCGTCGCCCGCGGCGGCCTGCCGTCGCTCGTGGTGACCCTGGGCACGCTGGCGCTGTTCCGCGGCCTGGCGCTGATCATCCTCGGGCCGCGCGGCGTCAGCGACTTCCCGCCGGAGTTCACCGCGATCGGTTTCGGCGACGTGCCGGGCACGGTCATCCCGTGGCCGTTCGTCATCTTCCTGGGGCTCGCACTGGTGTTGGGCATCGTGCTCCACCGGACGTGGATCGGACGCCACACATACGCCATCGGCCGCAACGCCGGCACGGCGCGCTACTCCGGTGTCCGGGTCACCCGGCTCCGCATCGGCCTGTTCATGCTGTCGGGTGCCATCGCGGCCCTGGCCGGCGTGATCCTGACCTCACGGCTCTCGAGCGCCCGCGCTGACGCCGGGCAGGGGATGACGATCACCGCGGTGACCGTCGTCCTGCTGGGGGGAGCCAACATCTTCGGCGGCTCGGGCACGATCCCTGGGACCGTGCTGGCCGTCCTCACCGTGGCGGTGATGCAGAACGCACTCCGCCTCGCCAACGTGTCGGTCGAGGTTCAGAGCATCGCCCTCGGGTTGCTCCTGATCCTCTCCGTCGTCATCCCGATGTTCGCCCAGCAGGCCAGGAAGGCCCTGGATCGCGTCCGTGGACGCCGCCACCAGGCGGCCGACGCGACCGCTGGTTGAACCGGCGCTCAAGAGACATAGAGGAGGAACGGTCTTGAAGCTCAGCTCTGCAGGGCGGTGGGTCGCCATCGTCGGCACCGCGGCGATCCTGTTCGCCGCATGCGGCAGCTCCACGGCATCCCCGGCCGCGTCCGCGGCGGCGCCCTCGGCGGCAGCCGGTGGCGGGATGACCGTCGGGTACCTGCCCAAGGACATCGTCAACCAGTACTTCGCCGCCGCCAAGACGGGCGTCGACAAGGCCGCCAAGGAGCTTGGCGGCACCGTGACCCAGGTTGGCCCGAACGAGGCGAAGGCGGACCTCCAGATCCCCTTCATCACGGACCTCACCACCCAGGGCGTCAAGGCGATCATCATCTCCGCCGACGGCAAGGATGAGGTCGCCCCGGCCCTCAAGGAGGCCATGGGCAAGGGCATCAAGGTCGTCGGCTTCGACTCGAGCCCGGCTGTCGGTGCCTATGACGTGTTCGTCAACCAGGTCGACTTCTCCGGCGTCGGCGTGAACCTGGCCGACTGGGCCTGCGAGCTCGCGCCGGGCTGCACCGGCGAGATCGCGATCCTCTCTGCGGCGGCCACGGCCACCAACCAGAACGAGTGGATCGAGCTCATGAAGACGACCCTCAAGGAAGACAAGTACAAGGGCCTCAAGCTCGTCGACACCGTCTACGGCGACGACGACGCGACCAAGAGCACGACGCAGGCGCAGGGCCTGCTGACCAAGTACCCCAACCTCAAGGTCATCGTTGCCCCGACGACGGTCGGCATCCTCGCGGCGGCGCAGGTCGTCTCGCAGGCCAAGAAGTCCGACAGCGTCAAGGTGAGCGGCCTCGGCTTCCCGAACGACATGAAGCCCTTCGTCAAGGACGGCACCTCCCCGGTCTTCGGCCTGTGGAGCGTCCCGGACCTCGGCTACCTGTCCTACGTGATCGCTGACAAGCTGGTCAAGGGCGAGATCACCGGCAAGGAAGGCGAGACCTTCACGGTCAAGGGCCTCAACGGCGACAAGCCCTACACGATCGGCAAGGACAGCGTGGTCATCCTCGGCCCGGCGTTCCGGTTCGACTCGACCAACGTCGAGAGCTTCGACTTCTAGCCCTCACTCCTCCCGAGCCTCGGCGGTCCCCGCCGGGGCTCGGTCCACTCTCCAGCGCGGGAACTGACACCCATGGAACGCGTAGCCTTCACGATGCGACTCCTGCCCGGCGCCGAGGACGAGTACCGGCGCCGCCATACCGACGTGTGGCCCGAGATGCTCGAGGCCCTGCGCGACGGGGGCGTCTCCAACTACTCCATCTACCGGCTCGACGATCAGCTGATCGGCGTCTTCGATGTCCAGGACTTCGACCGCTTCCGGGCGCACATGGCCGCCCAGCCGGTCAACGATCGCTGGCAGGCCGACATGGCCCGGCTGATCGATCCCTGCACCGACCCGGCGACGGGCTTCCACCGCCGCCTCGAGGAGGTCTTCCGCCTTGACTAAGCCCGGATCCGCCGGTCGAACGC
>JANNHX010000594.1:0-2082 GCA_031404615.1 Chloroflexota bacterium | reverse complement strand
TCCCACGACGCCAAGCTCCTGGGCCGGCCCACCGGGTTCCGGATCCCCGTCCGCGAGGTCCGCCTCCTCGCCGGTGCCGGGTTCATCACCGCGATCCTGGGCGACATGCGCACGATGCCGGGCCTCAACTCGCGCCCCGGCGGCGAGCGGATCGACATCGACGACGACGGCAACATCGTCGGGCTGTTCTAGCCGCAACTCCACCATGCGGCCCGGGTAGGACGCCCGGGCCGCGAGGAACCGCTTGGCCATCATCGACGCCCTGGGCAGGGTCCTCCCGATCCTGCTCCTGTTCCTGCTCGGCGCGGTGCTGCGGAAGCGCGCCTTCCTCGCCGAGGCGACCGTCGCGGACCTGCGCCGGTTCGTGCTGGCCGTCACGCTGCCGGCAGCGCTGTTTCTGACGTTCCTGCGGGTCAGCCTCGAGCTGCGCTACCTGCCGATCGTACTGATCGTGTTCGCGGCGTGCGTGGTCATGCTGCTCGCCGGGCCGGGTCTGAACCGGCTGCTGGGGGTGCGTTCGCCGTTCGCGGGCCCGCTCACGACGGGCTTCGAGGCCGGAATGCTGGGCTACGCGATCTACGGCGGCGTCTTCGGGCAGGAGAACCTGTACCGGTTCGGGATCGTGGACCTGGGGCAGGTCCTGTTCGTGTTCTTCGTGCTCGCGACGCTCCTCACGCGCCGCGCGACGGGCGTCACCCCGGGGGCGCGCGAGACCATCCTCGCGTTTGTGCGCACGCCGGTCATCCTGGCGATCCTCGTGGGCGTCACCGGCAATCTCGTGGGGCTGGGCGCGCTGCTCGACTCGACGCCGCTCAGCGTCGCGTTGCTCACGACGCTGGGGCTGCTGGGCGCGTGCACGACCCCGCTGATCGCGGTCGTGATCGGGTACTCGACGCGGCTGCGGCCGGGGGCCCTGTCGCGGCCCGCCCGCACCGTGGCGATCAGGCTCGTGGCCTGGGTCGTGCTCGCGGTGCCGTTCGTGGTCTTCGTCGTCCAGGGCGTGCTGGGCCTGGATCCGCTGTTCGCGGCCGCGGTGATGACGATGGCGATCCTGCCGCCGCCGTTCGTGATCCCGCTCTACATGGGGTCTCGCGACGGCGACGAGGCTGAGCGCGACTACGTGGCCGACACGCTCTCGCTGGCGACGGTCGCGACCCTGGTCGCGTTCACCGTGGTGGCGGCGGTGTTCTCGGGCTGAGCGGCGGCGCCGGAAGCACGGCGGCTCGTCGCGCCCGACCCTACGGCAGCGGCGGCGTGGTCGACCCGTCCTCGAGCTGGCGGAAGGTGGAGCCGCGGACGCTGTCGAACTGCACGGCGCCCGACTCACCCTCGCGCCCGATGCAGATCATTCGGCCCATCGGGCGCCAGCGCGGGCTCGCGTCGGACCACTCGCCCAGCGGCACCGCGTCGCGAGTGATCGCCACGTAGAGCACGACGCCCGAGTAGTCGACGCCCATGCTCCCCGGGATCTGCTCGCCGGGCATCCAGCCCACGAACGAGAAGGGTCCGGCGGCGCCGACGCCTGATGCCGAGCACCGGGCCGGGGCGAAGGGCGCCGCCGGCGGCGAGTCGAACGGGAACGGCGACGGGATGGGCGTCGGCGTGGGAGCCGGGACGGCCGCAGGGTCGAAGACGACGACCCGGTCCAGGACGAACCGGTCCAGGCATGCCTGTCGGGCCTCCGGCTGGCAGGCCGCCGCGCGCGGATCGTCGAAGTGGCCGACCACGACGAGCGGGACCGGGGGATGCGGCTGGTCTCCGACCGGCGCGATAGGGAGCACGGCCAGCAGCGGCTCCGACACGAAGGGCACCAGCCTGGGGCCGGCCGGTGGACGGGCGCTCGTCTGGATCGCTGACCGGTGGATCTCGAGGGCCATCTCGTCGAGCTCGGTGATCCCGACATGAACGGTCTCATGGGGAACGCCATGGTGCGCCGTTCCGGCGGAGGGTGCACAAGGGCCGCTCGACCGGATCGGCAATTCGCGGGTGACGGCGGGTCACCCTCGCCCGGCTATGCTCCCGCGATGATCGTGCAGGTCCTCGTCGCCCTCGCCGGCGTCCTGATCATCGCCCGGACCGTCC
>JANNHX010000593.1:0-3712 GCA_031404615.1 Chloroflexota bacterium | reverse complement strand
GTCGATGGCGCCATCATCGAAGACATCGCCCGTGGCGGGTCGCTGCGCTGGCCGCCCGGTGACGACGGCAAGTCCTACATGCTCGAATCGTTGCAGGGCCTCACCCTGCAGGCTGAGCTCCTCGCGCGGGCCGGCTACCCGGCGTGGGACTGGTCGTCCCAGGCGCTGAAGCGCGCCGCCCAACTCGTTACTCGCTACTCCGGGTGGAACCGCAGCTCGGTCGACCGCCACGTTCCGTGGCTGCTCAACATGCGATACGGCCTCGGTCTGCCGACCGCCGCCGCCGGTATGGGACGGGGGTTCGGGTTCACTGACTGGCTGTACGGGCCCGCCGGATCCGGGCCCGCGCCAACGCCTCGGCCGACCGCCACGCCTCGGCCGACTGCCACGCCTCGGCCGACCGCCACGCCGACCCCGGGCGGCGCCCCTACTGCGGCACCGACGCCAAACTCCCAGCCATCACCCATCGTCCAGCCCAAGCCCACGCCGACCCCGCCGCAAGGATCGGCGGCCAAGCAGCTGATCGCCCCGACCTCGGCATTCGGCACGACGTCCTCGACCAGGAGCGTGACGGTCCCGCTCGTCGTTCGCTGGGGTCCGCCCGGGCGGGTGTACCAGCTTCAGGAGCGGGTCAATGACGAAAGATTTACGCAGGTCGCGACGGGGTCCGTCCTGACCGTGACGCGCGCAGCCAAAGCCGGCAATACGTATCGCTACCGGGTCCGAGCGCGCGAAGGCGGCCGTTGGACGGAGTGGGCCGCCGGCCCGGAGGTCGCTGTCGTCCGCCTCGGCGAGACCTCGGCACGGATCGCCTACGCGGGAACATGGCGCTCGGCTTCGGGGCCCAACTACGTTGGCGGCAAGGTGAAATACGCGGCGGCACGCGGTGCCAAGGCCAGCCTGGCGTTCAGCGGTCGGTCCGTGGCACTTATCGGCCCCAAAGGTCCGACCCGCGGGCGGGCGAAGGTGTACCTCGACGGCGCGTACGTGAAGACCATCGATCTGTTCAGCACGAGCTTCCGGGCCCGCCAGGTCTTGTTCGCGTACGACTGGCCGGAGGCCGGCACGCATCGCCTGTTGGTGGTCGTCTCCGGGACACCCCGCCATCCGATGGTCGCTATCGACGCGATCTACATGATGAGGTAACCGGAGCTCAGGCTCGCGAGATCCGATACCAGGTACCGACGATCGCCGCTACGGTGACGGCGATCACGATGACGCGCTCCAGCCAGTCCCCTGGGTCGTCCGGGATGAGGTCGATCCGCGACACCAGGACGACAAAGGCACCGAGCAGCCCGATTCCCATGCCCAGCGCGATCTGGAGTGGGGCGACCCGCCCACGCCGGTCAAGGATGGCCACCGCGCCGATGACCGCGAGGATGCTGGCGATCACGACGATCGCACCAACGATCATGTTCTGCACGGCGAGATGGTACGTCGGTCGTCGGGTCACGGGCGGAGCAGGTCATCGGGACGTCCGACGTATACTCCGTCGCCTGCCATGAACGATCGAGGGATCACCTTGACTCCAACGGTTGCCTCCCCCGGGATACCGACCGTGCCTCGATGATCGGCCGCCGGGCGGGGGCGATCCTCGGCATCGGCCTGATCGGCGGAGCTCTCATCGTCGTATTCCTGATGACGCCCACGACCCCCCGAGGCGGGCCGTCCAACGGGACCGGCACGCCCCGTCCCGTGATCGCCACCGCGCCTCCCGCGGTGGACCCATTGGCGCCCCTGGTCGATGCCGTCACCGTCGTTGACGGGCGCTTTGACGACCAGGCCAAGCGAACCGTCCAGTCGCCGACGAGGAACAAGAATCAGAGCAAGCTCTTCTTCGCCGACGGTAGCTGGTGGGGAGTCCTTCAGGAGCCGACGTCCCGCGAGGCGCGCATCCAGCGCCTCGACTGGGCGACCCAGCGCTGGCGCGACACGGGCGTCGTCGTCGACGAGCGCCCGTTCGCGCGAGCCGACGTCCTGTTCGCCGACGACACGCTGTATGTCGCCAGCGCCGGGAGCAGCGATTCTCCGGCACACGCGGTCCGTATCACTGCCTTCGGCTACGAGCGCGCCTCCGGCCGCTGGTCACCCCGTCCCGACTTTCCGGTCACGGTCAACTCGAGGGGCGTCGAGGCGAGCCTCATCGAGCGTGCTGCCGACGGTCAGCTATGGGTCACCTACATCCAGGCGGGCCGGCTGCTCGTGACCCATTCGACGGACGACGATCGACGATGGGTGGCGCCGTACCGACCCATCGTCACCGGCACGGACGTCGCCACCGACCAAGTCGGCATGGCCTCGGCCAGCGGCGAGGTCGTCCTGCTGTGGAGCAACCAGAATGACCAGGCGATCTACGCAACCACGCATGTTGACGGTCGCCCGGACGATGACTGGGCACCTCCGACCACGATCCTCCAGGGCCTCCGCCTTGCCGACAACCACGTCAACATCAAGGCCCTCCCGGATGGCCGGCTGTTCGCCGTGGTCAAGACCTCGCTCGACACGGTGCCGTCCAACCAGCCGGGGTGGGACCAGGTCCTGTTGCTGGTCCGCCAGGACAATGGGTGGTCCAGCCAGCAGGTCGGCCAGATTCGGGACAAACACACGCGGCCCGTCGTCCTACTCGACACGGCCAACGATCAAGCCTTGGTCTTCGCGACCGCCCCGTCTGGGGGCGGGACGATCGTCATGAAGCGGGCGCCCTTCGACGGCCTGCGGTTCCCGGCCGGCCGCGGGCCCGAGGTCATCGCGACCACGCCGGACGCGCGGATCAACGACGCGACCACGACCAAGCAGCCGGTCGATGCGTCGACGGGCTTGGTCGTCCTCGCCTCGGACGATTCCACCGGTCGATACGTCCACCTTGCCGCGTCCCTCGGCGGCCCTGCCCCGGGCGTTCGGGCCCAGGAAACGCCGCCCGACGGCCCCGAGCCGGCGCCCGACGACCCCGTCGTCCTGGTCGACGAACGGGCCGACTTCCAGGCGGTGGGCGAGACGCTCCAGCCCCTGTGGCGCATGGCGCCCACGCGCTCCGACGGGACGGTCGTTTACGTGCGCCGCGACGGCGATGACCTGGCGGTTCGCCTCCGGACGGCGGGGAACGGCGAGCTCCGTTCGTGTCGCGCCTTCGGCGCATCGCGGTCCGGCCGGCTCCAGATGTCAATGGACGTGCGGCTCGACCGCCAGGGGGCCGGCGACACGTTGCTCCTCATGGCCCGCGGGGCCGGCCAGGAGCTGGGCGGGTTCAGGGTCGACGACCAACTCCGCGTCCGTATCTCCAGGGCCGACAAGCGGGAGACCACCGACGTGCGCATCGTCCCCGGCCGCTGGTATCGCGTCGAGCTCGATCTGGACGTCGCGTCGCAGACGTTCCTCGCCAGGTTGCGCGACGATAGCGGCCAGACGCTCCTCGCTAGGAGCGTGCAGCCGTGGCGCACCCCCGAGGTCTCGGTCGTCGACGGGCTGTGCGTCGCGGCCTCGACCGGCGCGAGTGGCCTCGGAATGTCCTTCGACGATGTCCAGGTGACACGGATCCCTTGATGGGCCCTCAGTGCACCTGCTTGACGAGCGAGGCATCGTCCAGCCAAACGGTTCCCCCCGTGGAACTGGCTAGATCGATCCAGAATGTCGCCCCCGGTTCGTCCAGGACAGCCACGAACTCAAGCTCTGCGACCACCGTGACTGGTCCGATGTCGATGACCGTGATGCCGTA
>JANNHX010000592.1:0-1611 GCA_031404615.1 Chloroflexota bacterium | reverse complement strand
GGGCTCACGGCGATGGTGTGGGTCGCCGCGCCGAGTGGGCCGGTGAACGCGGCCGTGGCGTGGTTCCCGAACACCACGTCCACGGTGTTCGCCGCCGCGCAGGTGTTCCCGATGGCGACCACCTTGACGAACGACAGCGTGGCGCCGATGGCGTCCACCAGCACGCCCGCGAGGTCGAGGTTCTCCGTGGCCGACGACGTGAGTGTCCGGGTGTCGTCGAACATCAGGTCGCACGAATCGGCGATAGTGCCGTTGACGAGCGCCTTGGTGTACGAGAGCGTCATCGGGTAGCCGAGGCTCCCCTGATCGCGCACCGTCGTGTAGGTGCCCTGCATCGTGAGCTGTACGCGGCCGGTCCAGGTCATGGCGTGCTCCAGTCATGGCGAGGGCCAGAGGGTCGGCCGCGGAGTGGGGTGGTCACGTCTGCGCCCCCACCGGGGCGAGCGTGCTGGTCAGCGTCAGGCGGTGGGTCACGGTCACGGGGATGCGGCTCGTGCAGCGCACCACGCGCTCCGATTCCCAGGTATGCGGGCCGGGCGTCCCGACCACCTCGACGGTGCGGCTCCAGGTGGCGTCGTCGATGCCGGTGCCGGTCACGACAAAGCGGTCGCGCGGCAACACCAGGGCCGTGATCGGTAAGGCCAGCAGCCATTCCCCCGACGCGAGAACCGTGTCCTCGGTCTCCCCCTCCGTCACCCCCACCGGCTCCAGGCGGCACGCCGTCTGCTGACTCCCACTCACATAGGTCGTACTCGTCTCGCCGCCGGTGCCGGCGGTGTCCTCCGGGATGTAGCGCGTCGCGGTGTCCGGCTGGTTCGCCTCCGCCATCTCGCGGAACGCCGTGAGCCCGCGCGCGGAGAAGAACGCCCGCGCCATCCCTTACCACTCCACCACGTGCCGGACGAACCGCGAGCCGGTCAGCGTGCTGGTGCCATCGCTGGTCCCCGGCACGAGCGCGTCGAGTTCCGCCTCATGCCGGGCCAGCAGCCGCTCGAGCGCCAGGAGCTGCTCGCCCGTGTAGCTGATCGACTCGCCCGTCTTGAGCGTCTGGCTCGCCGCCTCCGAGGCCCGGAGCGCGATCGCGGCGCTGTACGCCTTGACGTAGCCGTACTCCCGGGCCGAGGCGTCGCTGGTCGGGTAGAGCACCAGCCCGGCGGCGACCCAGGTGTTGAGCTTCGTGGTGAGCGTGGCGAGCGTGTCCCCGGGGAACAGCCCGAGGTCGAGCTCGCCGCCGCTGGTCGCCAGCAGGTCCGTGCCGGTGGCGGGCATTACCGGAGGATCCGTCCCTCGGGCCGCGTCGAGACCACCCGCGAGCCGGTGCCCCCCAGCAGCACCCGCGCGCTATCCGCGGGGCCGCTGGTGTGCGTCCAGTCCGCCGGGCGGCCCGACTCGTCCAGCACGTCGGTCACGGCCTACTTGCTCCCCGCGTCCTGCGGTGGCTTGGCGTCCTTGCCCTCGAGCGCCTTGCCGCTGGAGTCGATCGGCGTGCCCTGCTCGTTCAGGAAGTACCCGCCGGGCCGCTTGGCCTCGTCCAGCGGGTCGAGCTCGCGCTCGGCGATTTCCGCTGCGAGCTGTTTGAGCTCCCACTGCGCGCTCGCGAGCACCATCTGG
>JANNHX010000591.1:0-7099 GCA_031404615.1 Chloroflexota bacterium | reverse complement strand
CCACCAGCGCCCAGTACGGGATGGACGCGAACAGCTGCGGCTCCTGGAGCATGTAGATGTGCGCGGGCGTGACGGCGGCCGTGAGCACGATCAGGCCGATGCCGGCCGCGCGTCGGGTCGTGGCGTGCAGGAGTCCGGCCGCGCCGAGCAATTCGAAGACGCCGCTGACCAGCACCGCCGCGCGTGGCCAGGGAATCCAGGGGGGCACGATCCGCATTTCGGTCCCGGTGGCGACGAAGTGGGCAATGCCCCCGACCAGGAACCAGACGAAGACCAGCGCGACGCCCGCCCGACGTGCGCCGACGCGGCTCACTTGCGCCAGAACGCTGGCGTGAACAGCACCAGCACGCTGAAGATCTCGAGGCGCCCGAGCAACATCGCCACGGTGCAGACCCAGGTCTGGAAGTCCGTGAGGCCCTGGTAGTTGCCGGCGGGTCCGGTGGGGCCGATGCCCGGGCCCATGTTGTTGACCGAGGCGATGACCGAGCTGAAGGCCGGCACGATGGGCATGCCTGAGAGCAGCAGCAGGAAGGTCAGCACGGCGATCACCTGGAAGTACAGGAAGATGAACGCCAGCACCGACTGCGCGATGCGGTCGGGGATCACGTTGCCGCCGATGCGCACCGGGATCACTGCCGAGGGGTGCACCAGCAGCTTCATTTCGCGCTGGGCCTGGCGTGCCAGCAGCAGCGTGCGGAACATCTTGATGCCGCCGCCGGTGGAGCCGGTGCTGCAGACGACCGAGCTGAGGAACAGCATCCACATCGGCGCGAACACCGGCCACAGGTCGTAGTTCTGCGAGACGAAGCCGGTCGTCGATGCCGTCGAGACGACGTTGAAGGCAGCGTGGCGCAGCGAAGACCAGAAATCCGGATAGGTGCCCGAGAGGGTCAGCAGGATCGCGCCGATCTGGCTCCAGGCCGTGCCAGGGGGCGCGTGGAGGGGCAGATAAGCCGCAGCGAAGTCACGACGGCTACAACACGCGCATGCCGGATCGCACGCTATACCTCGATGATGCCGGGCTCCGTGGAACGATCGGCGCGCTGATCCGCCAGTCCCGCGACCTCATCGGCTGGACGCAGCGGGAGCTGGCGGATCGGGCGGGGACGT
The DNA here is from genome assembly GCA_031404615.1 of Chloroflexota bacterium. Taxonomy (GTDB): domain Bacteria; phylum Chloroflexota; class Limnocylindria; order Limnocylindrales; family CSP1-4; genus CAIXZV01. Next base: position 5,989 of record JANNHX010000591.1, on the reverse strand, counting down.
CGCACACCGCGATCTGGCGGATCGAGACAGCCCAGCCGGGGCCGATGGATCTTGCCGTGGTCGAGCGTGTTCTCGCGAAGCTCGGGTTGCGCTGCTCGCTCGGGATCGACGAGCGGAACCTCGAGGACCGACGCCGCCAGCGGGACGGCGTCCACGCGTGCCTCAACGGCTTCCTCGCGCGGGGCCTCGTGCGGATGGGCGGGTGGCTGCCGCCGGCGACCGAGGTGCCGATCGGGACGGACGTGCCACGCGGCTGGATCGACCTCGTCGCCTTTCGGCCAGCGGACCGGTCCCTGCTCATTGACGAGACAAAGACGGACATCCTCGACATGGGCGCGCTGCAGCGCAGCGTCGCCTTCTACGAGCGCGAGGCACCCAAGGTGGCCGTCGCCCTCGGCTGGCGGCCGGTCCGCACGGTCGTGCTGGTCGTCGGGCTGGACTCGCGGGCAATCGGACGACGCCTGGATGACAACCGGGACCTGGTGACGACGGCGTTTCCGGGTGACGTCGTGCGGATGGTCGCGTGGCTCGCCGATCCGGCCGCGCCGAGGCCGCGCGGATGGACCCTCGCTGTCGCCGACCCGGCCGTCAGGGGCGAGACCTGGCTCCGGCCGACGACGCTCGGCCCGCGGCGGCGTCCCCCGGCGTACGAGGACTACGCCGACGCGGCGAGGCGGCTCCTCCGGAGCTGACCGCTGACCGGGGCCGCGCCCCCTGGCACGGCCTGGAGCCAGATCGGGGGTGCTGGTGCAGAGCTCACCGCAGAATCGACGGTTTCTGGGCCGAGCTCTGCACGTGCGGTGGCGATCTGGCACCCAGCCGTGCCAGATGTGGCCCAGCGGCGATCGCGGCGGGAACCGGGAGCGCTACCCCGCGATCGCCTTGCGGAAGCGCCAGCCGGCGAGACCCATCAGCACGACGCCGTAGACGGCGAGGACGACGAGATTCGGCGCCACGGACGCAAGGCCGCCCCCGCCTCGCACCAGCTCCTGGAGCCCGAGCAGCGCCCAGGAGTGGGGGATGAGCCGGGCGATCGACTGCATCACGTCCGGCATCATCTGCCAGGGGATCATGCAGCCGCCCAGGGCCCCCAGCGCGAGGCCCGCGAAGACCCCCAGCGACGAGGCCTGGTCACCGTTCTCCGACAGGGCGCCGACCAGCATGGCGGCCCCGGCGGCGACGAGCCCGAACAGCGCGATGATCACGCCGGCTGCGAGGGGATCGCCCCAGGACACGCCGAACGCGATCGCCGTGATCGCGACGATGTACGCGGCCTGGAACATCGCCACCAGGTAGCGGCCCAGCGCCTCGCCGGCGACGATCGTCCAGACCGACGTCGGGGTCGAGACCATCCGCCGCGAGAGGCCCAGCTGCTTGGTGTGGACGAGACGCCCGGCCGCGGTCATCGACGTGAGGAACATGAACAGGATCAGCTGGGTCGACGCGCCGAAGGTGAACTGCGAGAACCCGGCGAAGATCCCGGGCTCGCCGACGAGTGTGACCGACACCTCGATGCCCGGCACGGTCTCGTAGCGGGAGGCGGCGGCCGCCGGGGCGGCGGGCCAGTCGGCGAGCCCCTCGTCGACGGCGACCCGGGTCGCGGTCATGATCGCGCCCAGCTCCGCGACGACGGCGGAGACCGGGGCCTGGAGGCCGGCGGCGAGCGCGTCGGTCGTGCCGAGATACCGGATCTCGACCGTGCCGGTGCCCTGGAGCGAGGCGGTGAACCCGTCGGGGATCGCGATGCCGGCCTCGACCTGCCCGCGCTCGACCTGGTCGGTCAGCGCGTCCTCGTCGGCGACGCGGCGGATGTCGAAGCCGGTGCCGTCCTCGGCGATCGTCGCGATGAGCGCCTCGGCGGCGACGTCCCCGGCCGGCGCCACGACCCCCAGCCGCGCCCGGCTGGCGCCGCCGAACTGGATGCCCAGGGCGACGATGATGATCGTCGGCAGGACGAACACGAAGAACAGGTCCGAGCGGTCGCGCAGCTGGCGCAGCAGGTTCACCCGCCCGAGCGCCAGGATCTTGCCGAGCTGGATCATCGCGCGCGCACCAGCTTGCGGGCCCGGACGATCCCGAGCCCGCCCGTCACGAGGCCCATCACGAGCAGCACGGCCGCGGCTCCGAGGCAGTCCGCCGCGGTCCCGGCCGGACCCGCCATCTCGCCCAGGCCCCGCATGAACCAGCCGTGTGGCGTGAGCAGCGAGAGCGTGGTCATGACCTCGGGCGCCTGCGCGGTCGGCGAGAACGTGCCGCCGAGGATGCCCAGCGTGATCGCGACGGCCGCGCTGGCGGCCCCGGCGGCCTCCTCGGTGCGCGCGAAGGAGACGACGAGGGTCGAGATCCCGATCGCCGCCGTGATGGCGGTCACGACCATCAGCACGACGCCCAGCGGCGGGCCCCACCGGGCCCCGATGAGCAGCGTCGTGGCGACAACCAGCACCGTCATCGCGAACAGGCCGAGCGCGAAGCTGCCGATGGTCTTGCCGGCGAGGACGGTCCACGGACGGATCGGCCCGGCGAGGATCCGGGCGAGCGTGCCCTGGCGCCGCTCCTCGAACAGGCTCACGAGCCCGATCTGGGCCGAGAAGAAGAGGAACAGGATCGCCATCGACGCGGAGAAGTAGGTCGCGAGCGTCAGCTGGCGGAGCTCCGTCGTCGAGTCCACGAGGGCGACCGGTGGCGGTGCGCCACCCGCGATCCCCGCGATCCGCGCGATGTCCGCCTCCGTGGGCGGCGCCGAGGCCAGGTCGACGGCCGTCGCCACGGAGAGCTGCACGGCTACGACCCCGTCGCCGAACCGTTGCGCGAGCGCCCGGGCGATCTCCGTCGAGAGGCCCTCATTCTTCGCGCCCACCACCTCGAGGGTTGCCGCCTGCCCGGCGCCGATCGCCATCGAGAAGCCCGGCGGGATGAGGAAGGCGGCGTCGGCGGTGCCGCCCTCGACCGCGGCGCGTGCCTCGGCCTCGGTGGCGACGTCCACCACCTTGATCGTCTCGCCGTCCGCGAACGCCCCGATGACGTCCTCGCGCAGGATGCGCGCGAGAGAGCCGCCGTCCGTGTCCGACACGACGTACGTGGCGTCGAAGCCCGTGGCCCCCGCGAGCAGCTGGCTGAAGATGACCGCGAGCCCCAGCGGCGCCACCACCGACACGAGCAGCGCGGACCGGTCACGCAGCCGCTGGCGCAGGTCCTTGAGCGCGACGAGGAGCGCGATGCGCACGGCGGGTGGCTCCGCTGCCCGGGGCTACTCGGCGTCCCGGAGGGCGCGGCCGGTCAGGTGGAGGAACACGGACTCGAGGTCCGGGGTGACGAGCTCCACGCCGCGGACGTGCGCGCCGGCGCCCTCGACCGCCTCGAGCAGGCGGGGAAGCACGCGCCCGGCATCGGTCGCGATGACCTCCACGATGTCGCCCTTGGCCGCCGCCGACGTGACCCCGCGGACCGCGCCCGCCGCCCGGGCAGCGCTATGGAGGTCGCCGGTGAGCGCGAGGCGCACCTCGTCCTTCTGCCCGATCAGCGCCACGAGCTCCTTCTGGGTGCCCTCGGCGCGGATCTCGCCGCCGTCGATGATCGCGATCCGGTCGCAGAGGCGCTCGGCCTCCTCCATGTAGTGGGTCGTGTAGAGGATCGCCATGCCGGCCTTGCCGAGGGCGGCGATGGACTCGAGGATCGCGTTGCGGCTCTGGGGGTCCACGCCCACGGTGGGCTCGTCGAGGAGCAGCAGGCGCGGCTGGTGGAGCAGCCCGATGCCGATGTTGAGCCGGCGCTGCATGCCGCCGCTGTAGCGATCCGTGCGGTCGTTGCCGCGCTCGTTGAGGCCGATGAGCTCGAGGACCTCCTCGATCCTCGCCTTGAGCGTCTCGCCGCCGAGCCCGTAGAGCCGGCCGAAGAACGCGAGGTTCTCGCGCGCCGTGAGGTCGGGGTAGATCGCGAGCTCCTGAGGCACGTACCCGATTCCGGCCTTGGCCGCGACCGCCCCGACGTCGATGGGCGTCCCGTCGAGGGTCACCGAGCCACCGTCGCGCTCGAGCAGGCCGCAGATCATCGAGATCGTGGTCGTCTTGCCGGCGCCATTGGGCCCCAGCAGGCCGTAGGTCTCGCCCTGGCGGATCTCGAAGGAGACACCCTTGACGGCCTCGATGTCGCCATAGCGCTTGCGCAGGTCGCGGACCGCGAGGACGACGCTCGCACCGGCGGCAGGGCCGGGGCGCGGCGCGGGTTCGACGACGGGTCCGGGGGCAGGCGCGGCGCCAGCAGGAGAATCGGCGACCGGCGAGACGGCGTCGTCGGGCTGGGTGCTCAAGCGGGCCTCCCGGGATGCGATACGAGACGGAGCGATGGTGCCGTCCGGGCCCCGGTTTCCGCAAGTCCGAACGGATCAGCCCGCGGCGGGCCCCGGACTGGTGCGGTCCCGGGGACTGGTGCGGCACCGGGGACTGCTGCGGCCCCGGGGACTGGTGCGGTCCGCGATCGGCTCAGCCGCGCTTGCGGACGACCCAGGCCTCCTCGCACGGCCACTGGCGTGCCCATGCCAGGTCCATCCACGGATAGCTGGTCGTCGCGCCCTCGCCGGGGCGGATCTCGACCAGGTCCTCGACCTCGAACCCGTTCGCCCGGAACAGGCGGATCCAGTCCCCGTGGTTGAGGTGGAACTCCACGGCGCCCGGCTCGTCGGGCCAGGTGATCCGGTGCATGCCGAACAGCGGGCGCTTGAGGCGCTCGTCGGCGGGGCCATCGGTCTCGATGTCGGGCACGGTGAGGAACGCGAGCAGGCCGTTGGTGAGCAGCGCGAGGCGTCCGCCGGGGCGGAGCAGTCGCGCGGCCTCCGGGACCCACGCGTACGGATCGGCCCAGAGCGCCGCGCCGTACTCGCTGATCGCGACGTCGAACGAGGCATCGGGGCAGGGGACGCGCTCCGCGTTGCCGAGCAGGAGCGGGAAGTCCAGGCCGTGCTCGCGCTGGAGGCGGACTGCGGTCTTGAGCTGCTTCGGCGAGTTGTCGATCGCGACGACCTTGGCGCCGCGGCGCGTCAGCCACGCCGAGATGTACCCGGTCCCGCAGCCGAGCTCGATGGCGTCCTTGCCCGCGAGGTCGTCCGGCAGGAGATGGAGCTCCGCCTCCGGCACCCCGAAGATGCCCCAGGACTCCTCGCCGGGCGCAAGGGCCCAGGCGCGCTCGCCCGCGGCGACGTAGTCCGGCGCGTACTCGTCCCACTTCGCGCGGTTGAGGGCGACGTGCTCGGGCAGGCCTCGTCGAGGGGGTCCGTGCCGGTCGGGTTCGTGCCGTTCATGCGCCTGCCTCCCCGAGGTGCTTTGACCGGGCGGCGAGCAGCACCTCGATCGTCCGCTCGTCGGCCGGGCGGAGGTCCACCTGGACGTGGGCCACGCCCTCGTCCCGCCACGCGTCGAGGGCCCGGGCCACGGTGTCGGCGTCCGCCGGCAGCGCGCTGGGGCTGCCGGGTCGGGGGTTCTCCGCGGTCTGGCTGTCGATGGTGATCCCGGCCGTGATCGTGATGCTCGCGGGGTCCCGGCCCTCGGCGTCGCAGGAGGCGATGAGGGCCGCTCGCCGGGCGGCGAACCGCTCGTCCGGGAATCCGAACCAGGCCGCGTTCCAGGCGTCCGCGTGGCGAGCGGCCATCCGCAGCACCCGCTCGCCCTTGGCCGCGATGAGGATCGGGACGCGGCCGGGGAGGCGGGCCGGGCGGGGCGGCGGCGGGATGAGCACCGCGTCGTCGACCTCGTGCCAGCGCCCGTGGAAGGTCACGCGCTCACCGCGCAGCAGCGGCAGGATGATCGCGAGGGCCTCTTCGAACCGGCCGGCCCGGTGGTCGAACGGGTAGCCGAACGCCGTGTACTCCGGCTCGTGCCAGCCAGTGCCCAGCCCCAGGATCAGGCGGCCGTTCGCGACCTCGTCGAGCGTCGCCGCCATCTTCGCCATGAGCGCGGGCGGCCGGAAGCCCGTGCCCAGGACGATCGTCCCGAGCGTG
>JANNHX010000590.1:0-2414 GCA_031404615.1 Chloroflexota bacterium | reverse complement strand
CGAGCGCCGGCGCAGGCGCCGGCGCGAGACGCACGCGGACGACCTCACCGGCGTGGACGTGCCGCTCGCCGCCGGGGACCTCGTCATCGACCAGCACCAGCGCGCCCGTCGAACCGTCCACGCCCATGGCGAGGAGCGGCTCGGTCGCGGAGCCGTCGCCTGACTCCAGGGTGACGAGGCGGCCGGTCGTCGCCTGGCGCTCGGTCCACCCGGCGATGTCGAAATAGCCGGTGCGCAGCGCCGCGATCCGCGCCTCGAGGTGGCCCCCGAACGCCTCGAGCAGCGCGTCGCGGTCGATCGGACGCCCGGCACTGGCCTCACGCAGGCTCGTCATCGTGTGAGCGAGGTCCGGCGGGAAGTCCTCGCGCGCCCAGTCTGCGTTGATCCCGATCCCCACGACCACGCTCGGGTTGTCGGTCCCGAGGCCGTCGGTCTCGCCCAGGACCCCGGCCAGCTTGCGCAGGACGAGCGGCCCGGCGAGACGCGCCTGCGCAGCCTCGGGCGTGAGGTCGCCGGTGAGGAGCGCGTTGGGCCCGCCGGTCTCGATCACGAGGTCGTTGGGCCACTTGAGGCGGATCGCGCCGACCGGGAGACCCGCCGTGTCCTCGGCGGCGTCGCACATCGCGAGCGAGACGGTTGCGGCGAGGCGCCAGGTCCGGGCCGGCTCCAGCCAGCTCGGGCGGAACCCGATCGAACACAGCAGGGCGGCGCCGGGCGGGGCGGCCCAGGTGCGACCGAGACGACCGCGGCCCTCGGTCTGCTCGTCGGCCACGGCGAGGCAGACCTCGGGCGTGGCGTCCATGAGCCACTCCCGGACCTCGTCGTTGGTGCTGCCGATCGATTCGAAGCGCTCGACACGGGAGAAGAATGTCCCGCCAGGGACGCCGTCGGTCACCGGGCGATCAGCCCGCGGCGGCGTCGGCCGCCTCGGACTCGGGCTGTTCCAGCTCGAAGGCGGCGTGCAGGGACCGGACGGCCTCCTCGACGCGGTCCTCGGCGATGATGGTGGTGATCCGGATCTCCGAGGTGGAGATCATCTCGATGTTCACGCCGGCGTCCGCCAGGGTCCCGAACATCTTGGCCGCGTAGCCCGGCGCGTTGTGGATGCCGGCGCCCACGATCGAGACCTTCGCAACGGCCGAGTCGGTCGTCATGGCGCGGAAGCCCAGCTCGCGGATGAGCGGCTCGAGGATGCGCTTGGCCTTGGCGAGCTCGACGCGCGGGATCGTGAACGACAGGTCCGTGGCGCCGCCGTGGCCCACGTTCTGGACGATCATGTCGACGTTGATGCCGCTCTCGGCGAGCGGGCCGAAGACGCTGTGCGCGACGCCCGGCTTGTCCGGCACGTCAACGAGCGTGATCTTGGCGACGTTCCGGTCGTGGGCGATCCCCCGGACCTTGTTCCGCTGCTCCACGAGGGGGTCCTCCCTGATCTGCGTTCCGGGAGCGTCCTCGAACGAGCTGAGGACCTCGATGACGACGTTGTTGACCCAGCCGAGCTCGACCGCCCGAACCTGCATCACCTGAGCGCCCTGGTGGGCCAGCTCCATCATCTCCTCGTAGCCGACGACGGAGAGCTGGCGAGCGTCCGGGGCGATCCGCGGATCCGCGGTGTAGATGCCCTTGACGTCCGTGAAGATCTGGCAGCGGTCGGCCTTGAGCTGCGCGGCCAGCGCGACGGCCGTCGTGTCCGAACCGCCGCGGCCGAGCGTGGTGATCTCCGCGCCGTGGACGTCGCTCGCGGTCGACGTGTCCTCCATGCCCTCGAGGGCCTTGGTGCTCATCCCCTGGAACCCGGCCACGATGACGACCTTGCCGGCGGCGAGCTCGGCGCGGACGCGGCGCGGGTCGATGCCCGCGATGCGGGCCCGGCCGTAACGGCCGTCCGTGGTGATGCCGGCCTGCGGCCCGGTGAGGCTGATCGCCGGGACGCCGAGCGACTGGAGGGCCATCGACATCAGCGTGGCGCTCTGGTGCTCGCCGGTGGCGAGGAGGACGTCCAGCTCGCGAGGATCCGGCTCGTCCGTGATGGCGGCGGCCAGGGCGAGGAGCTCGTCTGTGGTGTCGCCCATGGCGGAGACGATCACGACCAGCTGGGAACCGTTGGCGCGCTCGCGGACGATGCGCCGGGCGACGCGCCGGATCCGCTCCGCATCGGCCACGGACGAGCCGCCGAACTTCATCACGACGAGGGGGCTGGGCATGGCGGCATTCTAGCGGAGGCCTGGGCGGCCCCATCCACGCCGCCCCGGTTGCCGGACGGAAGCGGGACGGAGTCGGCCGGGGGTCCTGCGCCCCTCGCCTCGGGCGGGACGGAATCGATCCGGGGCGCGACAATCACCACCACCGACCCGCGTCCCCACCCAAGGTGCCGGCCAATGTGCTTCGCCCACGACTCCCGTCCCCCGATCGCC
>JANNHX010000589.1:0-5044 GCA_031404615.1 Chloroflexota bacterium | reverse complement strand
GCCCGGATCCACCGGTGGAGCGCCGCATGGGCGCGCGAGGTGGCAGCGGAGATCGGTGGAACCGGGCTAGGGCAGGGCTAGGGCTCGAAGTCCAGCGTCCGGACGTGGCGCGGCCGGAACACCGCCAGCGGCCGTCGGTCGAAGCAGGCCACGCGCCGGATCCCCAGACGCTCCGCGTTCGCGACCAGGAGCGCGTCCGCCAGCCGCGGCCTGTGCTCCGCTGCCTCGCGCATGAGCGCCGTCGCGCGCACGAGGTCCTCGGTCGTGGGCGCCACCAGCCGGATCGCGTCCGCGACCAGCGCCTGGAGCACGGCCTCGGTCGCCGCCACCCCGAGCTCCCGCTGGAGCAGCAGGTCCAGCTCCGCGAGCCCGAGCGCGCGCCCAGGAGCAGCGGCTCGTCCGCGCGCGAGAACCAGGCGACGGCCGCCCGGTGGTTGAGATCGGCGACGTCCGCTGCCGCCACGACTGCCGACGGGTCGAGCAGGATCGCCACCTAGCGATCGCCGGGCCGCTTGCCCGCCTCGCGCCGCGCGATGGACCGCCCGTCCAGGGAGAGGCGCCCGTGGTTGCTCCGCCCGATCCCGACGAACGGGAACTCCGGGACGGCCTCGTGCTCGTCGAGCCACGTCTCGATCGCCGCGCCGATGACCGCGGTCTTGGTCATCCGTTCCCGGCGGACGTGTCGGTCGAGCCGCTCCAGCAGGTCCATGTCAAGGAGGATGGTCGTGCGGGACGTTGCCATATGACGTCATATATTGCACGGTGGACGAACCCCTGTCACGTGCGGCACCATCCCCGGACCCCTCGCGATCCCCAGGAGACGCCCCGTGACCCGTTTCGAGCCCAACCTCCGCATCCCCGGGCCCACGGCCCTCCCGCCCACCGTCCGCGAGGCCGGCGGGCGCCAGATGATCAACCACCGCGGTGACGAGTTCAGGGCCCTGACGAGGCGCGTCGAGGCCGGCATGAAGCCGTTCTTTGGCACGCAGCACGACGTCATCCTGCTCACCTGCGCGGGCACAGGCGCCCTCGAGGCGGCCGTCGTCAACGTCCTTTCCCCCGCCGACCCGATCCTGGCCGTCACGATGGGCGCGTTCGGCGACCGGTTTGCGAAGGTTGCCGAGGTCTACGGGGCCGCGGTCACGCGGCTCGAGATCGAGTGGGGCAAGGCCCCCGAGCCTGCCGCCGTCGCCGCGAAGGCGGCCGCCATCCCGGGCCTCAAGGCGGTCCTCCTGACTCACAACGAGACCAGCACAGGCGTCACCAGCGACATCGCGGCGCTCGCGGCGGCCGTGCGCGAGACCGCGCCGGACGCACTGATCCTGGTCGACGCGATCTCGGCGCTGGGAGCCGTCCCGTTCGCGATGGACGCGTGGGGCCTCGACCTCGTCGTGACGGGCTCCCAGAAGGCATGGATGTCCGCCCCGGGCATGGCGTTCGCCGCCGTCGGGCCGCGCGCCTGGGCCGCGGGCGAGACCGCGAAGATGCCGCGCTTCTACCTCGACCTTCGGCGCCACAGGGACGCCCAGGTCAACGGTGAGAGCCCGTGGACCCCGGCGGTCGCGGTGATGTTCCAGGTCGATGAGGGCCTGCGCCTGATGACGGCCGAGGGCGAGGGCGTCTTCGCCCGCCACGTTGCCTGCGCCGCGATGACCCGCGCCGGCCTCCGCGCGATCGGCTTCGAGCTCCTCGCCGCGGACGAGGTCGCGAGCAGGACCGTCACCGCCGCCTGGATCCCCGAGACGCTCGACTGGAAGACCTTCAATGGCGGCCTCAAGCGGCGTGGGCTCGTCCTCGCCGGTGGCCAGGGCAGGCTCAAGGGCAAGATCTTCCGCCTGGGGCATCTGGGCTCGGTCACGACCGACGACATCCTTGCGGCCATCGGCGCCCTCGAGGCAACCGCCATCGAGTGCGGCCTCGACGTGGCGCCCGGCGCCGCCGTCGGCGCCGCCCAGGCCGCGCTCATCGCGCAGGGGGCCAGCTGATGAAGATCCTCGTCGTCGAGCCCCTCGCCGCCGAGGGCATCGAGCTCCTCCGCCGCCACCACGTGGTCGACGAGAAGCTCGGCCTCCCGCGCGAGGAGATCATCGCGATCCTGCCCGAGTACGACGCGCTCGTCGTCCGGAGCCAGGTGAAGGCCGACGCCGAGATGATCGCCGCAGGCACCCGCCTGGTCGTCATCGGTCGGGCCGGCGTCGGCGTGGACAACGTGGACCTCGAGGCCGCGACCCGCGCCGGCATCGTCGTCGTGAACGCGCCGACCGGCAACACGATCGCCGCCGCGGAGCTCACGCTCGCGCTCCTGTTCGGGCTCGCGCGCAAGACGGCCGCCGCGGATGCATCCATGCGCCGCGGCGAGTGGAAGCGCAGTCAGTTCACGGGCATGGAGGTCCGGGGCAAGACCCTGGGCATCGTCGGCCTCGGCAAGATCGGCCAGGCCATCGCGGTCCGCGCCCGCGCCATGCAGATGACGGTCCTCGGGTCCGACCCGTTCGTCACCCACGACCAAGCCGCCAACCTCGGCGTGGAGCTCGTCTCCTTCGACGACCTCATCGCCCGCTCCGATGCCATCACCGTCCACGTGCCCAAGAACAAGGGCACGACCGGCCTCATCAACACGGCCGTCATCGACCGGATGAAGCCCGGCGTCCTGCTCCTCAACGTCGCCCGGGGCGGCGTCATCGACGAGCAGGACCTCGCGGACGCGCTCCGCGCGGGCAAGGTCGGCGGCGCCGGCATCGACGTGTTCAACACCGAGCCGCCCACGGGCTCGCCGCTCCTCGACACGCCGAACACGCTCCTCACGCCGCACCTCGGCGCCTCCACCGCAGAGGCCCAGGTCGCGGTCGCGGAAGAGGTCGCGGAGCAGATCCTCGACGTCCTCGACGGGCGCTCGGCCCGATACGCGGTCAACGCGCCCCTGCTCACCCCCGAGACCGCGCAGGCGATCGCGCCCTACCTGCCGCTCGCTGAGACGCTCGGCAAGTTCACGGCGCAGCTCGCGGGCCAGGCGCCCAGCACGCTCACCCTCGAGATCGCGGGCGAGCCCGCCGCGTACGACACGTCGTCCCTCGTGGCGGCGGTCCTGCGCGGCCTGCTCGAGACCGACACCGAGGAGCGTGTCAACCTGGTCAACGCGGGCATGCTGGCCAAGGCCCGGGGCATCACCGTCGTGGAGCGCAAGACGCCCAACGCGGGCGCCTTCTCCTCGCTGCTGACGCTCACGGCTGAGGGAGAGGACGGCCAGACGGTCACGCTCGGCGGCACCGTCGCCAACGGCGAGCCGCGCCTCGTGCGGCTCCAGGAGCACGCGATGGACCTCGCGCCGTCGGGCGTGATGCTGATCAGCCACCACCGGGACCGCCCGGGCACCGTGGGCCGGGTCGGCGCGATGCTCGGCGCGGCCGACGTCAACATCAGCTCCATGACCCTCGCCCGGTCCGCGCCGCGCGCCGACGCCTACATGGTGCTCGCACTCGACGACGACGTGCCCGCGGCGGTGGTCGAGGCGCTCGCCGCCGACGAGGGCATCATCGAGACCTGGGTCATCCGCCTGGGCTCCGACCGATGACCGGCGGCACATCGCCGGGTCGCCCCCGCCCCGACGCGACGCTCATCCCCGAGGGCCTGGACGCGACCCTCGTCCTGGTCCGCCACGGTGAGTCCGAGTGGATCCGGGAGAATCGCTTCCAGGGCCAGGCCGAGACGCCGCTGTCCGAGACGGGTCGCCGCCAGGCGGCCCTCGCCGGGGAGCGGCTCGCAAGACCGCACGCCTCGCCGGCGCTGCCGGTGCCGGCGGGCCGGCCGATCGAGATCGTCCACTCCCCGCTCGCCCGCACCGCCGCGACCGCGCAGGCCGTCTCGGATGCGATCGCGCGCGTCGGGACCGCGGCGCGCGAGGCAGCCGGCGACGACCTGGCCGGCGACGACCTCGCGCCGCCGCCCGTGCCGCTGCGCCCGGAGCCCGGGATCCTCGAGATTGGGCAGGGCGAGTGGGAGGGCGTCACCCACGATGAGATCGCGCGCCGCTGGCCCGAGGTCCTCGCGGGCTGGCGCCGACGGCCCTGGGAGTCCTGGGCGCCCGGCGGCGAGTCCCCGGCCCAGGTGCGGGAGCGGGCCCGACCCGCGCTCGCGGCGGTGCTGGACCGGCTGGGCCGCGACTACCCGCGCGGGACGCTGGACCGGCCGCAGGTCGGCGGCTACCCGGGCGTCGCGCCGCAGGCCGGGCAGCCGTGGTCGATCCTCGTCGGCCACGACGGCGTGTTCAAGATCGTGATGCTGACGCTGTTCGACCTGCCGCTGGACAAGTTCTGGATGTTCACGATGGGCCTCGCGGGGATGACCGTGATCGAGTTCCGTGGCGGGCGGCCCGTCCTGCGGGCCGCGAACCTGACCGAGCACCTCGCGCCGCTGATGGACGAGGAGGCGATGGCGGTCGCCGAGCGGCGAGCGAGGTCCGGCGCGCTCTGACCGCTACCGGCGCCGGCGGCGCTTCGGGCGCCGGAAGGCGAGGCGCAGCAGCGAGATCCGCAGGTGGCGCGTCGCGTCGCGCACGGCGTCCAGGCGCGCGCCACCGAGGCGCACCCGGGCGTAGGCCGTCTCGACCTTGGCGTCGGCGACCGTCCGGAGGTCATCCTCCGCGACCGGCACGAGCTCGCCCAGGGCGGCCGCGTACTCGTAGACCGTCTGCGTCGGGCGCGGCGCGAACCCGAACCGCGACGCCGTCTTCGAGAGCGTCTGCCACGCCGCCTCCGGGCTGACCTCGCCGCGCGGGCCGCGGGCCCAGGCGAGGCCCGCGACGGCGAGGACGATGAGCGCCAGGATGACCGTCAGGACGATGAGGATCGTGCGGTCGCCCGGCGCGGAGGCCCCCGGCGTCTGCGGCGTGCCGGCCGGCAGGTCGGCGAGGCGACGCGTGGGATCGGGCTGGTCCGGCGGCAGGCTCGACGAGGCGCCGGGTGCCGCGGACGGCACCGGCGGGCCCGCGGGGATCACGGACGGCCGGCCCACGCCGCCACCGGTGGGATCGAACGGGATCCACCCG
>JANNHX010000588.1:0-21407 GCA_031404615.1 Chloroflexota bacterium | reverse complement strand
CGGGCAAGCGCGCGGCCAGCGACTACGTCGAGGAGATGCGGCGCGACGCGCGAGGTCGTCAACGGCTACGATCGCCCGTTCACGATCATCGGCGAGCGCATCAACCCCACCGGCCGCAAGGTCCTCGCCGCCGAGATGGCCGCTGGCGACTTCTCGCGGGTCGAGCGCGACGTGCTCGCGCAGGTCGAGGCCGGCGCCCACATGCTCGACGTCAACGCCGGCATCCCGCTCGCCGACGAGCCCGCGATCCTGGCCCGGACCGTCCAGCTGGTCCAGTCGCTGACGGACCTGCCGCTGTCCATCGACTCTTCGATCATCGAGGCGCTCGAGGCCGGCCTGGCCGCCTACCGGGGCAAGGCGCTCGTCAACTCCGTCACCGGCGAGGAGGAGCGACTCGAGCGCGTCCTGCCGCTCGTGAAGAAGTACGGCGCGGCGGTCGTCGCCATCTCCAACGACGAGACCGGCATCTCGATGGATCCGGACGTCCGCTACGCCGTCGCGAAGCGGATCGTCGAGCGGGCCGCGGACCACGGGATCCCACGCGAGGACATCGTCGTGGATCCGCTCGTGATGCCCATCGGCGCCATCTCGACCGCGGGCCGCGGCGTCTTCCGGCTGCTCGGCCGGCTGCGCGACGAGCTCGGCGTCAATACGACCTGCGGCGCGTCCAACGTGAGCTTCGGGCTGCCGAACCGCGAGGGCATCAACGGCGCCTTCCTGACGATGGCGATCGCGAGCGGCCTCACGTCCGCGATCACGAACCCGATCGCCGAGGGCGTGAAGCACAGCGTCATGGCCGCGGATGTCCTCATGGGCAACGACCGCGACGCAGGCCGCTGGATCCGCGCGTTTCGCGTCGAGCCGGCCGAGGGCGAGCAGGGTCGCCGGGTCAACCGCCGGCGTATGGGCGTCGGGGTCGGCTGAGGCCGGCCGGGACAGGACGAGGCCCATCACCGTGGCCGACGACGCGCTGGTCGTCTTCACCCCGTCGGGGCGGCGCGGTCGCGCGCGCCTCGGGACGACCGTGCTCGAGACGGCCCGCGCGCTGGGCGTCGACATCGACTCCGTCTGCGGCACGCGCGGCATCTGCGGGCGCTGCCAGGTCGTCCAGTCGGTCGGTGACTTCGCGAAGCACGGGATCACCTCCGCGCCGGAGAACCTCTCGGGGCTCGGGGCGAAGGAGGTCGCGTTCGCCGAGCGCCGTGGGCTCGCGGAGGGCCGGCGGCTCGCGTGCACGGCGGAGATCCTGGGCGACCTCGTCATCGATGTCCCCGCCGAGTCCCAGGTCCACCGCCAGGTCGTGCGCAAGAGCCTCGACCTGCGGCGGTTCCGCGTCGACCCCGTCGTGAAGCTGCACTACGTCGAGGTGCTCGGGCCCGACCTCGCGTCGCCCAGCGGGGACCTCGCGCGGCTCCTCAAAGCGCTCGAGGTCGAGTGGGGCCTGCGGGATCTCGCCGTGGACCTCGACGTGGTCCGCGGGCTCCAGAAGACCCTGCGGGCCGGTTCGTGGGGGGTGACGGTCGCGGTCCACGACGGGCGCGACGTCATCGCGGCGTGGCCCGGCCTGCGCGAGGCGGTGTTCGGGATCGCGGTGGACGTGGGCTCAACGACGATCGCCGGGCACCTCGCGAACCTGGGCACGGGCGCGGTGCTGGCCTCGGCCGGGCTGATGAACCCCCAGATCCGGTTCGGCGAGGACCTGATGAGCCGCGTCTCGTACGCGATGCTCAACGACGACGGCGCGGCGGAGATGACGAAGGCCGTGCGTGGGGCGCTCGACGAGCTGGTGGACCGCCTGGTCGAGGGCGCAGGCGTGGAGCGGCACGATGTCCTGGAGCTCACGCTCGTCGGCAACCCGATCATGCACCACCTGTTCCTGGGCATCGACCCGGTCGAGCTGGGCTCCGCGCCGTTCGCGCTCGCGACGGACGGGCCGGTGCGGACGACGGCGGCGGCGCTGGGGCTGGGCTCCCTGCGGCCGGGCGCCCGGGCCTATGTCCTGCCATGCATCGCGGGGCACGTGGGCGCGGACACCGCGGGCATGATCCTGTCCGACGAGCCGCACCTCGCGGAGCCGATCCGCCTGCTCGTCGACGTGGGCACCAACGCCGAGATCGTGCTGGGCAACCGCGACCGGCTGCTCGCCGCCTCGAGCCCCACGGGCCCCGCCTTCGAGGGCGCCCAGATCAGCTGCGGCCAGCGGGCGGCGCCGGGCGCCATCGAGCGCGTGCGGGTCGATCCCGTATCGCTCGAGCCACGCGTGCGGGTCATCGGCTGCAACCTGTGGTCAGACGAGGCCGGGTTCGCCGAGGCGTCCGCGGATCTGGGGATCACCGGGATCTGCGGCTCGGGGATCATCGAGGCGATGGCCGAGCTGTTCCTCGCCGGTGTCATCACCACCGACGGCGTCATCAACGGCGAGCTCGCCGCGCGGACGCCCCGGATCGTGTCCTCGGGGCGCACGTTCTCCTACGTGCTGCACGAGGGCACCCAGCGGATCACCGTGACCCAGGACGACGTGCGGGCGATCCAGCTCGCGAAGGCGGCCCTGTACGCCGGCGCGCGGCTGCTCATGGACAACCTGGGGATCGAGACGGTCGACGAGATCCGCCTCGCGGGCGCCTTCGGCAGCCACATCGACCCGATGCACGCCATGGTCCTGGGGCTCATCCCGGACTGCGAGCTCTCGCGCGTCTCGTCCATCGGCAACGCCGCCGGGACCGGGGCGCTCATCGCGCTGCTCGCCCGCGACGCCCGCGCCGAGATCGAGGGGGTCGTGCGGCGGGTCGAGAAGGTCGAGACCGCCGTGGAGCCGCGGTTCCAGGCGCACTTCGTCGAGGCCCTTGCGATCCCCCACAAGAGCGCACCGTCCACGTACCTCGCGCAGGCCGTCGCGCTGCCGGCACCATCCGCGGCGTCATCGGGTCGCGAGGGCGGCCGGCGCCGCGCCCGCCCCGCCCGTGCGGCGTCCGCCATCGACGCCGCGTCAGCGATCGCCATCGACACCATCGCCATCCGTCCCGCAACCGAGCCCGAGGAGACCCGATGACCGAGGAGACCACGCACCGCCGGTCCGGTGGCCGGGCCGCCCGCCAGGCGGCGCGGGCCAATGCCCATGCCCAGAGCATCCCGTTCCTGACCCGGACCCTCGCCCCGTTCGAGGTGCTGGGCGAGGAGGGCCTCGCGCTGATCGAGGCGAACGCGGACACGATCCTCGCCGAGGTGGGGATCGAGTTCCGGGGCGACCCCGAGGCGCTGGCCATGCTCCGCGATGCCGGCGCCGACGTGCAGGGCGAGCGGGTCCGCTTCCCGCGCGGGCTGTGCCGCTCCATCGTGCAGGCGAGCGCCCCGCGCGAGTTCATCCAGCACGCGCGCAACCCGGCGCGCAGCGTGCGGATCGGCGGCGCCAACACGGTCTTCGCGCCCGCCTACGGCTCCCCGTTCGTGCGCGACCTGGACGGCGGCCGCCGCTACGGGACGATCGAGGACTTCCGCAACTTCGTGAAGCTGGCCTACGCCAGCCCGTTCCTGCACCACAGCGGCGGCACCGTCTGCGAGCCCGTGGACCTGCCGGTCAACAAGCGCCACCTCGACATGGTCGAGGCGCACCTGCGCTACAGCGACAAGCCGTTCATGGGCTCGGTGACGGCGCCGTCCCGGGCACAGGACACGGTCGACATGGCGCGGATCGTGTTCGGGGCGGACTACCTCGAGGACCATCCGGTCATCCTTTCGCTCATCAACGCCAGCTCCCCGCTCGTCTGGGACGCGTCGATGCTGGGCGCCGCCCGCAACTACGCCCTCGCGAACCAGGCGACCCTCATCACGCCGTTCATCCTCGCGGGCGCGATGGCCCCGGTCACGGTGGCCGGCGCCGCGGCTCAGACCCTGGCCGAGGCCCTCGCCGGCATGGCATTCGTCCAGCTCGTCCGGCCCGGGGCGCCCGTCGTGTTCGGCTCCTTCGCCTCCTCCATCTCGATGCAGTCGGGCGCACCGACGTTCGGCACGCCGGAGCCCGCGCTGGTGCTGTACGTGATGGCGGCGTTGGCCAGGCGGCTCGGCGTCCCTTTCCGCTCCGGCGGCTCGCTGTGCGCCTCCAAGGTCCCGGACGCGCAGGCGGCCTACGAGTCGGCGGCCACGCTCCAGCCGACGGTCCTCGCGGGCGTCAACTTCGTCCTCCACGCCGCGGGCTGGCTGGAGGGCGGGCTGACGATGGGCTATGAGAAGCTCATCCTGGACGCGGACCAGTGCGGGATGATGGGCGTCTTCGTCAACGGCGTGGACATGTCCGAGAACGGGCAGGCGATGGACGCGATCCTCGGCAACACGCCCGGCACGCACTTCCTGGGCACGGCCCACACGCTGGCCAACTTCGAGACCGCGTTCTACCGGTCCGACATTGCGGACAACAACAGCTACGAGCAGTGGCTGGAGGACGGGTCGATGGACGCGTCCCAGCGGGCCAACGCCATCTGGAAGAAGATGCTCCGCGAGTACGAGGCGCCGCCGCTGGACGAGGGCGTCTCGGAGGCGCTTCGCGAGTTCATCGCCGGGCGCAAGGCGTCCTTCCCGGACTCGGACACGTAGCCATGGACGCCCTCGTCGCCCGCCTCGCCGTCGTCGCACGGCTGGGGGCGTTTCCCGTCCGGCTCGCGACCTTCGCCAGGGCCGTCGCCGAGGCCGAGGCCACCTCCGGACCGCCCGCCGCCGAGTGGACGCCGCGGGACGTCGTGGCGCACCTCGTCGTCGTGGAGGGCGTCGTCTGGCAGGGGCGGCTGGACACCCTGACTCCTGGCCATCCCGAGCCGGCATGGACGTGGACCGAGCCAGGTCCGATCGAGGACCCGTCGGCCGCGACGCTCGACGGGGCGCTGTCCCTGTTCGAGGCCGGGCGAGCGCTGACGCTGTCGCGGCTGGAGGCGCTGGACGACGACGGGTGGGCGAGGACCGGTGTCCACGCGACGTTCGGGCGCCTGGACGTTGCCGGGCTGATGCGCGTCGCCGCGGACCACGACGAGGAGCACCTCGCGGCGCTCGAGGCCCGCTCGGCATGGACGACGCCGCGCCCTGACCTCCGCACCCGGTGACGAGCCGGTTGTGCTGCCTCAGCCGAGCGGCAGGCGCCGGTAGTGGCCGTCGTTCCAGGGGTCGAGGAAGTGGTTCATCGGGCCGTTGTCCAGGTAGTGCCGGTGCCAGCGTGCGAGCGCCTCCCGGTCGAGCTCGACACCCAGCCCCGGGCCCTCGGGGACCTGGATCACGTTGTTGGTCTGGCGGAACGGGCCGCCCACGATGACGTCCGCCACCTGCCAGCGGAAGAGCGACTGGCTCGGCTCGGTGATGTGCGGCATCGCGGCGACCATGTGGAGGTACGCCGCGGTGCAGATGCCGGCGTCCCCGCTGTAGCACCAGAAGCCGACGCCCATCGCCTCGCAGGCGCCGATGAACCGGACGGTCCGCGAGATACCGCCCAGCACCGCGATGTTGACCACGATGGTGTCCGGCGCCCCGAGCGCGACAGCCCGGCGCAGGTCCGGCACGTGGGTCGAGAACGGGATCGACGAGTGGCGGCGCAGGGCGGCCATCTCCTCGAACGTCCCGACCGGGTCCTCGTAGTTGCGGATGTCGCAGGGCTCGATCTCGCGCAGGATCCGGATCGCCGTCGGCAGGGACCAGGCCATGTTGGAGTCCAGCCGGATCATCGCCCTGGGCCCAAGCGCCTCGCGGAGCTGCCGGACCGTCTCGATCTCGAGATCGGGGTCGCCCAGGGTGAGCTTGCCCTCGAAGAACGTGGAGCCGTGCTCCTCGCGCATCCTGAGGCAGTACTCCACGACCGACTCGGGCGTTACGCGGGTCTCGCCGCCGTCGGCGGTGGACCGGTAGGCGAAGTACTCGGTGAACGGGATGGCCTTGCGCACGGCACCGCCGAGGAGCCGGTAGAGCGGCTCGTCCCAGGCCTTGCCCCGGAGATCCCAGAGCGCGATCTCGATGGCGCCGAACGCGCGGACGACAGCGTTGCCGTCCGTGTTCTGGACGATCTGCCAGGGCGGCACGCAGCGTCCCTCGAGGTCCGCGATGTCGAGCGGATCGTGGCCGACGATCCGCTCGCCCATGGAGCGCAGCGTCGGCAGCAGCTCGTCCGAAGGGGCCTCGCCGAGCCCGATCAGGCCCTCGTCGGTCTCGACCTCGATGATGACCTTGCTCGTGCCCGGGTACAGGCCGCCGGACCAGAAGTACGGCAGGTCGAGCGGGATGTTGACCGGCGTCAGCCGGACCGCGCTGATCTTCATGGACGTCAGCCGCGCATCCGCAGGTTCTCGGGGTCGAACACGGCGGTCGCCCCCACGGCGGCCACGGTGACTGGGTAGCGCTCGCCGATGTACTCGACCGCGAGCCGGTTGCCCACGACGGCCTCGTCCACGGGGAGGTAGGCCATGAGGAGGTGCCTGCCGACGGACGGGCCCGCCGCAGCGGTGGTCACGAACGAGCGACGGCCCTTGCGGTCCACGAGGACCGAGCCGTCTGGCCTGGAGATCGGCTCCCTGCCCAGCATGAACCGCTTGAGCCCGGACGCGGACGTGTTGTCATCCACGGTGAGGGTGCACAGGAGGCTCGCCGGTCCTTCCGCCCGCTGGGCGAGGTAGGCCGCCTTGCCGACGAAGTCGGCCTCCTTGACCCTGGGCCGTGCAAGGCCCGCCTCGACCAGGTTGCGATCCAGCTCGAGCTCGTTGCCCATGAGCCGGTACGACTTCTCCACGCGCAGGCTGCCACCGTAGGCCGCGAGGCCCACCGCGACGATGCCGTGCGGCTGCCCGGCCTCCCAGAGGACGTCCCACAGGCGCGCCCCTTGCTCCATCGGGACGTGCAGCTCCCACCCGAGCTCGCCCGCGTAGCTGATCCGGGCGGCGACGACCCGCACCGAGCGGATGTCGAGCGGCAGGCAGCTGCCGTACGGCAGGGCCTGATCGGAGACATCGTCGGTGGTGACCGAGGCGACCACGTCGCGGGCACGCGGCCCCCAGATCGCGATCATCGACCACGATGTCGTGACGTCCGCGAAGTTGACCGACCCGTCCTCGGGCAGGTGGTCCGTCATCCACTTCTTGTCCGCGTTGCCGGCGAACCCGGCGTCGACCACGCGGAAGAGGTCGTGCCCCAGGCGCATCACGGTGACGTCGGCCTTGATGCCGCCCACCTCGGTGAGGAGCTGCGTGTAGACGAGCCTTCCTGTGGGAACGTCGACCTGCCCGACGACCATGTGCTGCAGCCACGCCAGCGCGCCCGGGCCCGAGACGTCCCACTCGGCGAAGGCGGGGTTCTCGATGAGGCCCACCCGGTCGCGCAGGGCAAGGTGCTCGGCGTTGGTGATGGGCGACCACCAGCGGCTGTCCCACTCGTGCTCGCGGTCCATGACGCGATCGCCGTACTCGGCGAGGAGCCGCTCGTTGCTGGCGTACCAGTTGGGCCGCTCCCAGCCGGCGATCTCGACGAACTCCGCGCCCAGCGCCACGTGGCGGGCATGCGCGGCGCCCAGCCGCACGTTGCGGTCCGTGGCCCACTGCTCGGAGGGGTGGATGATCCCGTAGAACTTGGGGAACCACTCCGCGCCGCGCGCCTCGGTGTGGAACGGGGTCTTCTGGGTGTCGTAGAAGCGGGCGATGTTGGCGCTCGACGGGTCCATCTCGGGGTTCCCGTCGGTCATCCACTCGGCGACCATCCGGGTGATGCTGGGCGCCTCCTTGATCCACATCGCCGAGCACGCCCACAGGCCTTTGACCTCGGGCGTCTCGCCGACGACCGGCATGCCGTCGGCGGTGAGCGAGATCAGGCCGTTGATCGCGTGCTTGATCCCCACCTTCTCGTTGCCGACGATCGCGGGGTAGAGCTCGAGGGCCTTCTCCAGGTGCGGGTCGAAGTCCTCCGGCGTGAACGGCAGCTCCGTCGGCGACAGGCGCGCCTCCTCGTTGGATGGGATGTCGTGCACGTCCACCAGGATCGCCCGGTGCGCGTAGGAGCCGATCTCAAGGTCGCCGCCGCTCTGGCGCTCGTACATGAGCGCGTCCATGTCCCGGATCACGGGGTAGGCAAGCGCGCTGCCAAGGTGCTCGAACTCCGGCACCGGGCCGATATCGACCATCTGGTGCACGGCCGGCGTGAGCGGGATGCGAGCCCCGGCCATCGCGGCGACCTTGGCGCTCCAGACGCCGCCGCAGACGACGACCAGGTCGGCCCTGATGTCGCCCCGGGTCGTGCGGATCCCGGCGATGCGCCCTCGCTCGACGTCAACCCCGATGACCTCGGTGTTCGCCGCACGGTCAGGGCGCCAAGCTCCATCGCTCGCTCGCGCCAGATCGTGCCCGCTTGCAGGGGGTCGACCACACCGACGGCGGGCGTATGGAACCCGCCGAGCAGCTTGCTCTCATCCAGGTAGGGCATCAGGTCCTTGACCTGGGCCGGCGTGATCAGCTCCGCATCGACGCCATAGGCGTGGGCGGCCGACATCCGGCGCCGGAGCTCGTGCATCCGGACCTCGGTCCGCGCCACTTCGATGCCGCCGCACCGGGTGAACACGCCGAGGTCCGTGAACTGCCCGATGCCGTCCATGCACCATTCGGTCATCTGGCGCGAGTACTCGACCGGGAAGGTGAACGAGGACGCGTGCCCGGTCGAGCCTCCCGGGTTCGGCAGCGGACCCTTGTCCACCAGCACGATGTCCCGCCAGCCGAGGCGTGCGAGGTGCCACGCCAGGCCGTTGCCGGCGATGCCGGCACCAACGATGATCACCCGCGCCCGGGACGGCAGTTCGCGCATCGGCCTGTACCTCGGATCGTGTGCGGCGGGCATCGTGTCCACCGACGCCGAGCCTCGGAGCGCCGGGTACCCGGAGGCGATTCTAGCCATGACCTCCGCTCTTCGCTTGGTCATAATCTCGTATTACGAGACGGCCGCTCCGCTGCCGGCCTCGCTGGCTGGTCAGGGGAGAAGGACGGCATGGGCGGTCGGGCGACCAACGAGGCACTTCGGGCCGCGCAGCGGGAGCGGATCCTCGCGGCGGCCGAGCAGCTCCTCGTCACGCACGGCGTGGAGCGCAGCCGCCTGCGCGACGTCAGCGAGGCCGCCGGCGTCTCGATCGGCACGGTGCAGCACTACTTCGACACCCGCGACCGCCTGATCGCCGAGCTCTTCGACTGGTCCGCCGAGCGCCGCCTGAGGACCTGGCTGGATGCGGCGCCCACCGGCGGCGATCCATGGCAGCGCCTCCTGTCCCTGCTCTACGCCTCGCTCCCCGAGCCGCTCCTGTGGCGGAGCCGGATCTGGATCGAGTTCTGCGCCATGGCTCGCGACGACGAGCTGCGCGGCAAGCTGGACCGCTTCTACGACGCGTGGCGCCCGCCATTCCGGCAGGTGATCGAGGACGGCATCGCCGCCGGTGTGTTCCACCCGATCTGGCCCGTCGCCGACATCGTGGACATGTTCATCATCTTCGGCGACGGTGCGTCCGTCGGGATTGCGCTGGCTGCGCCCGGCGTGACGCCGGAACAGCTCCACCGACTGCTCCGCGAGACGGCTCGGGTCGCCCTCGGCGTGGAACCGGCTCTGGCCGAGGGGGCCACCACCCGCGACTGACCATGCCCGGCGGAGGACCCGCCGTCGGCCGGCGGCACGCGTCCGCCAGGTGGCGCCCTCGGGCCAGGCACGGAACGGGGGACTTGCATCCCAATAATATTGTGTTATGAAGATTTCCTTTGGGCATTGCCATCGGCGGCGTTGAGCGCCAGGAGGACAGGACCGTGAGATCGACAGCGCGCGTCGTCATCGTTGGCGGTGGCGTCATGGGGATCAGCCTCCTCTACCACCTGTGCCTGGAAGGCTGGACCGACACGATCCTGGTCGAGAAGGCAGAGCTGACCTCGGGCTCCACGTGGCACGCTGCCGGCCAGTGCCCGAGCTTCATCGCCAACTACAACCTGGCCAAGGTCCACGCCTACAGCAACGACCTCTACGCGCGCCTGGAGTCGATGACCGGGGAGGCCACCGGATGGCGGGGCGTCGGCGGCATCCGCTTCGCGACCACGCCGGAGGAGCTCGATCACTTCAAGCGCGTCGAAGGGGTCGCCGCCAACATCGGCTTCCGGATGCAGCTGATCGGCACGGACGAGATCCGGCGGCTCAACCCGTTCGTCACGACCGAGGGCGTGCTGGCCGGTGCGTGGACGCTGGACGACGGCTACGTGGACCCGTCGGGCGCGTGCAACGCGATGGCACGCCTCGCCACCGACCTCGGCGGCACGATCAGCAAGTTCAACCGCGTCACCGGGATCGAGCAGCTCCCGAGCGGCGAGTTCAAGGTCGCGACCGAGAAGGGCGACATCACCTGCCAGCATGTGGTCAACGCCGCCGGCTGCTACGCCGACCGGGTGAGCGCCTGGCTCGGGGTCCAGACGACGTTCGCCAACTTGAAGCACCAGTACCTCGTGACGGAGACGATCCCGGAGTTCCTCGAGCGCGACGTCGAGATCCCCGTGATGCGCGATCCGTACGCCTCCGCCTACTACCGCCAGGAGGTGCAGTCGGGCCTGATCGGCATCTACGAGGGCAGCGATACGCGCGAGGCCTGGGCCGAGAGCGGCGGCCCGTCCTGGGACGCCGTGAACGAGCTCTTCCGGCCCGAGTGGGACCCGATCACGCCCAACCTCGAGCGAGTGATGGAGCGGATGCCGATCTTCAACAAGGTCGGCATCAAGAAGGTCGTGAACGGGGCGATCTCGCACACCCCGGACAGCAACCCGCTGGTTGGCCCGGCACCGGGCGTGCGCAACTTCTGGCTGGCCACCGGCACCGGAATCGGCATCGCCCAGGGCCCGGGCTGTACCCGGTACCTCGCCCAGTGGATGGTCCACGGATCGGCCGAGATCAACATGCTGGGCATGGACCCGCGCCGGTTCGGCGCCTTCGCCGACCAGGTCTTCGCCTCCGTCAAGGCGCACCGCGAGTACGTCGACATGTACCGGCTCATCCCGCCGGGCGAGGAGCGGCCGGAGGGCCGCCCCGCGAAGGCGTCGCCCCTGTACGAGCCCCTCAGGGCCAAGGGCGGCGTGTTCACCGAGGGCTACGGCTGGGAGCGGCCCAAGTGGTTCTCCCTCGACGGGCGCGAGGAGGCCTGTGGCTTCCGCCACAACAACACCTTCGAGGTCGTCGCCGCCGAGTGCCGCGCGGTTCGCGAGCGGGTCGGCGTGATGGAGCTGCCGAGCTTCGCGACGTTCGACATCTCGGGCCCGGGCGCGGAGGCGTTCCTGGACCGGCTGTGTGCCAACAGGATGCCGCGCAGGGAGGGGGGCATCGTGCTTGCCCATGCCCTCACGGACGGCGGCCGGTTCGCGACCGAGTTCACCATCACGCGGCTCGCCCCCGACCGCTTCTTCGTGCTGTCGGGTGCGGTCGCCCACCAGCGTGACCTCGACCTGTTCCGCTTCGCGCGGTCGGCGGACGAGGCCGTGGACATCGCCGATGTGAGCGCCGGTTGGACCACGCTCATCGTGGCCGGCCCGCGGTCGCGCGAGCTGCTCGCGACGCTCACGTCGACGGACCTCGGCAGCGCGGCCTTCCCGTGGCTGACCGGCCGCGAGATCGAGGTGGCCGGCATTCCCGTCCGCGCCCTGCGCGTGAACTACGTGGGCGAGCTGGGCTGGGAGCTGCATGTCCGCATGGACGACGCGGTCGCGCTGTACGAGGCCGTGTGGGCCGCAGGCGAGCCGCTCGGGATCGCGGACTTCGGGCTGTATGCGATGAACAGCCTCCGGATGGAGAAGGCGTACCCGGGCTGGGGCGTCGAGCTGACCAACGAGGTCACCCCGGTCGAAGCCGGGATGATGCGCTTCGTCAGGCTGGATCACGACTTCACGGGCCGGGACGCGGTCGTCGCCGCCCAGGAGCTGGGAGCCTCCACCCACCTCGTCTATCTCCAGGTCGGGGCGGCCGACTCCGACGTCGCCGGCGGCGAGCCGGTGTTCGCGGGCGACAGGGCGATCGGGGTCACAACCTCGGGCGGCTTTGGGCATGCGACCGGGCACAGCCTGGGCTTCGCCTACGTTGACTCCGGGTTCGAGACACCGGGCACGAACCTGGAGGTCGAGCTGATCGGCATCCGCCTGCCGGCCACGGTGCTGCCGGCGCCCGTGTACGACCCGGAGAACCGGCGCCTGCGCGCCTGACGCGGCGCCCCACCGCCACCCACGCCCTGGTGATCCAGCAGGAGAGAACCCCATGACGAACGAGCTCCCGCCGGCGGGCGGCGAGGCCTTCCCCACCCAGGCGCGCGTCGTCGTCATCGGCGGCGGCATCGTGGGCGCCAGCGTCCTCTACCACCTGACCGAGCGCGGCTGGAAGGACGTCGTCCTCCTCGAGCGCAAGACGCTGACCTCGGGCACGACGTGGCACGCCGCGGGCCTCGTGGGCCAGCTGCGGGCCACCTACAACATGAGCCTGCTCGCAAGCTACTCGAAGGACCTGTTCCGGGAGCTGGAGCGGCGGACCGGTGACGGCACGGGGTTCGAGCAGCACGGGTCCCTGCTCATCGCATCCACGCCCGGTCGCTGGGAAGAGATCCGGCGCGGCGCGTCGATGGGGCACCTGATGGGCGTCGACCTCGAGCTTGTGACCCGGGAGCGGGTCGGCGAGATGTGGCCGCTCCTGGACACCAGCGACATCCTCGGGGCGGCGTTCATCCCTGGTGACGGGATGGCCAACCCGACGGACGTGACCCAGGCGCTGGCCAAGGCCGCCCGGATGGCCGGGGCCCAGGTGTTCGAGCAGACGAAGGTGACCCGCGTCCTCCGCCGGGACGGGCGGGTGAGCGGCGTGTCGACCGAGCGCGGCGACATCACCTGCGAACACGTCGTCAACTGCACCGGCATGTGGGCCCGCGAGCTGGCGGGGCGCGAGGACGTGGTCGTCCCGCTCCACGCGGCCGAGCACTTCTACCTGGTCACGGAGCCGATCGACGCGCTCACCCCGGACCTGCCGGTCCTGCGCATGCCGGACGACGCGACCTACGCCCGCAACGAGGCGGGCAAGCTCATGGTCGGGTTCTTCGAGCCGGGCGCCAAGCCATGGGCAACCCACGGAATCCCCGAGGACGCCGAGTTCCTGACGCTCCCCGAGGACTGGGACCACCTCGAGCCATGGATCCTGCGCGCCACGCAGAAGCTGCCCGTCTTCGGACAGGTGGGCATCCAGCTGTTCTTCAACGGCCCGGAAAGCTTCACCCCCGACGACCGCTACATCCTCGGCGAGGCCCCGACCCTGCCCGGATACTTCGTGGCGGCCGGGTTCAACTCCGTGGGCTTCGCGTCGGGCGGCGGGGCCGGGCGGGCCGTCGCGGACTGGGTGGTGGACGGCCACGCGCCGATGGACCTGTGGGAGGTGGACATCCGGCGCTTCCACCCGTTCCAGCGCAACCGGCGCTACCTCTACGAGCGGACGACCGAGACGCTGGGCCTCCTGTACGAGATGCACTGGCCCTACCGGCAGGTCGCCACGGCGCGCGGCGTGCGGCGCTCCCCGCTCCATGACCGCCTCGCGGCACGTGGGGCGTGCTTCGGCGAGGTTGCCGGCTGGGAGCGGGCGAACTGGTATGCCCCCGAGGGGGTGGAGCCGCGCTACGAGTACAGCTACGGGCGCCAGAACTGGTTCCCGTACGCCGCGGAGGAGCACCGGGCCGTCCGCGAGGGCGTGGGCCTGTTCGACCAGACGTCGTTCGGAAAGATCCTGGTCCAGGGGCGGGACGCCGAGCGGGAGCTCAACCGCGTCTGCGCGGGATCCGTGTCCGTGGAGCCCGGCCGGCTCGTCTACACGCCGTGGCTCAACGAGCGCGGCGGGATCGAGTCGGACGTCACCGTCACGCGCCTGGCCGAGGACCGGTTCATGGTTGTGACGACGGGCGCCTGCACGGTGCGGGACCTGGACTGGCTGCGCCGGACGATCGACCCGGACGCTCGGGTCGCGGTCACCGACATGACGTCCGCCGAGGCGGTCATCTCGATCATGGGCCCGCGCTCGCGCGAGCTGCTCGGGGGCCTCACCGACGCCGACCTGTCCAACGAGGCGTATCCATTCGGGACCGCGCGCGAGATCGACCTCGGGTTCGCGTACGCGCGCGCGTCGCGCGTGACCTACGTTGGCGAGCTTGGCTGGGAGCTGTCCGTCCCGATGGAGTTCGCGACGCACGTCTACGACACGATCGTGGCTGCGGGCGAGGCCGTCGGGCTGCGCCACGCCGGGTACCACGCGCTTGACTCGCTGCGCATCGAGAAGGCGTACCGCCACTGGGGCCACGACATCAGCGACGAGGACTCCCCGCTCCAGGGCGGGCTCGGCTTCACCGTGGCCTGGGACAAGCCCGGCGGGTTCATCGGCCGCGAGGCACTCGTGCGCCAGCGGGAGGCCGGGATCCGTCGCCGGCTCGCGGTCTTCACGATGGCCGACCCGGCGCCGCTGCTCTACCACAACGAGCCGGTCCGCCGTGACGGCGTCCTGGTCGGGCGCATCACCTCGGCGGCCTACGGGCACACCATCGGGCGGTCGATCGGGCTCGGCTACGTCACACGCGACGACGGTCCGGTGACCGAGGCGTGGCTCGCCGATGGGCGGTTCGACCTGGAGGTCGCGCTCGAGCGGCTGCCCGCCACGGCGTCGCTCAAGCCGCCCTACGACCCGACGAGCGCGCGCATCAGGCGCTGACGGGCAACACCGGACTGCTGGCGGGTCACCATCAGCAGCCCGGGCACGCGGCCGTCATCGGTCGGCCGGATGCTTCACCTCCCAGGGCTTGACCTGGTCGCCAGCGGCGGCGGGCCCTGGTCCGTGTGGTCAGGCAGCGCGCGTTGCGGCCGCGGTCCGATTCGCCCGACGGCGGGTGATCCAGGCGCCGGCGGACCGGACGAGGCCGGCGAAGCCCGATGGCCAGTAGATCATGACGAGGATCAGCACCAGGCCGTACAGGATGAGGTGGAGGCCCGGGAGGTTCGAGAACTGGGTGCGCATGAGCTCCACCGCGATCGTCATCGGGAACGCGATGACGGCCGGACCCCACAGGCTCCCGCGACCACCGATGTAGGCCACGGCGAGGATCTCGACGGTGTGCGAGGTGAGCATGATGTCCGGCGTGAGGATGCCGTAGTAGTGGGCGTAGAACCCGCCCAGCCAGCCGGCGAACGCGCACGACAGCGTGAAGTTGATGACCAGGAACTTGGTCGGGTTGATGCCCGACGCCCGGGCGGACTGGAGGTTCATCCCGATGGCCCGGAACGCGAGGCCCAGGGTGGACCAGGTGACGAGCTTGAGCACGGTGATCGTGACCAGCAGCATGCCCAGGATCACGTAGTAGTAGGGCAGGTTGTCGGACGTGTCGAGGAGCAGGGGCACGTTGAGGCCGAGCGAGCCCCGGGTGATCTCGGTCATGTTGCGGGCCAGGCCCATCACCGCCAGGCCCACGAACCAGGTCATGACCGCGGCGTAGATGCCCCGCAGGCGGAGGGTGAGCATGCCGGTGAGGAGGCCCACGACGCCGGCCATCGCCCCGCCCACGAACATGCCGATCCAGGGCGAGATGCCCAGGTTTGCCGCGAGCAGGCCCGACGTATAGGCGCCGACGCCCGTGAAGGCGGCGAAGCCGAAGTTGACGATGTTGATATAGCCGGCGGTGAAGTCGAAGGCCACGGCCATCGCCGCCATGAGGGCGGCGCTGACGAGGTAGCGCTGGTAGTCCTGGCCGGTGAACGGCGGGATGAACGGCAGCACGAGCGCGAACACGAGGACGGCGAGCGCCGCGATCCGGCTCGTCGACCGCGATCGGGACCGCTCCCGCTTGGTGACGGCCACCGGGGTGGCAGGTTCGGTGGCCACTACTGCTCCCAGACGCCTTTCACTTCGCTGCCAAACAGGCCGGAGGGCTTGAACAGCAGGATGAGGATGATGAACGCCGTCGGCAGCACGTCAACCCAGCCGAGGCCGACGAACGTGACGGCCAGGTTCTGCAGCAGCGCCACGATGAAGGCGCCGATGATCGCGCCCTGGACGTTGCCGAGGCCGGCCAGGATGACGACGTACCAGGCCAGGTACAGCGGCTGAATGCCCACGTCGGGGAACGACGGGTACATGAACAGCAGCGCCGCGCCGGCGAGCGACGCGAGGGCGCAGCTGAGGCCCATCGTGAGCAGGAAGATCCGGTTGAGGGAGATGCCGGCCATCTGGGCGCCGGTCTCATCCTGGGAGACCGCCCGCATCGCGCGTCCGGTCCGCGTCCTCTGGAGGAAGAGGGCGAAGATGGCGATCACGACCATCGCGATGATGAAGACCGCCGCGCGGTCCACGGAGACCGGCACGCCGAGAATCTGGATCGGCTTGACATCCCAGTAGCGGCTGATGCCGCGAAAGTCGTTGCCGAAGATCAGGCGGTCGCTGTTGATGAGGACGACGGACACGCCTGCGGTCAGCAGGAACGTGTTCATCACCCACTGGTCCGCGCTGCGCTTGCGCAGGGGCCGGAAGAGGAGTGCCTCCAGCACCACGCCGCTGGCGAAGCCGACCAGGGTCGCCGCGAGCATGCCCGGGAGCGGGCCGATGACCTTGAGGCCCACCAGCTGCGGGTTGTCCAGGAAGGCATCCTGGATGGGCGAGAAGATCGTGAACGCGACGAGCGAGCCGATCATGAAGAACTCGCCATGGGCGAAGTTCGGGATGTTCATCACGCCGAACACCAGGGCGAGGCCGCCGGCCATCAGGGCCCACATGCCGCCGGTGACGAGCGTGTCGACGAGGATCGAGGGCCGGAGGAACGCCGCCAGCACGAGGACGAGCACGAGCGCGAACATCACGAACCACGTGAACGTGAAGAAGCGCTTGGCGAGGGGGACTCTCTGGAGGTTGGTCGCTGTCGTCATCGCTCAGATCCCCAGGTAGGCTTCCTGGACGTGGGTGTTCCCGAGCAGCTCTTCGCCCGTCCCCTCGAGGACGATCTTGCCCTGCTCAAGGACATAGGCCCGGTCCACCAGGCGCAGCGTGGTGTTCACGTTCTGCTCGACCAGGAGGATCGTCACGCCGCGCGCGCTGAGCGCCCTGAGCGCCTCGAACGCCGTCAGCGTCGCCATCGGCGCGAGCCCCAGGGACGGCTCGTCCACCAGCAGCATGGAGGGTGAGGGCATCAGCCCGCGCCCGATCGCCAGCATCTTCCGCTCGCCACCGCTCAGTGTCCCGGCGAGCTGGTCCCGCCGCTCCAGGAGCCGCGGAAAGAGCTCGAAGACGAGGTCGATCGTGGCCGTGATCTTCGTCTTGTCCTTGACGGTGTAGGCACCGACGAGGAGGTTCTCATAGATGGACATCGACGGAAACAGGTTGAGGCTCTCGGAGACGTAGCCAAGGCCGATGGTGCTCACCTTGTGCGGCGGCACGCCGGCGAGGTTCTGGCCGCGGAAGCTGACAGCGCCTCGGATGGGGGGCACGAAGCCGGCGATCGCGCGAAGCGTGGTTGTCTTGCCTGCACCGTTCGGGCCCAGCAAGGCGACGAACTCGCCCTCCTCGACATGGAGGTCCACCCCCCACAGGACCTGCAGGAGGCCGTAGCCAGCTTCGAGGCTGGTGAGTTGGAGCACCCTTCCCTCCTGGATCTCAGAGGATGTAGTTGGTGCCGAGATAGGCCTCGCGGACCCGCTCGTCCTGGGCGACGGTCGTCGCATCCCCGAATGCGATCAGCTCGCCGTACTGGAGGACGGCGAGGCGCCCGCACAGGTCGAGGATCAGCCGCATCACGTGCTCGACCATCACGATCGTGGTGCCGTCGGCACGGATCCGGCGCAGCAGGGCCGCGATGTCGACGAGCTCGCTCGGCGTGAGGCCGGCCGCGAACTCGTCGAGCAAGAGCAGCTTGGGCTTGCTCGCCAGCGCCCGTGCGAGGTCCAGCCGCTTGAGCTGGGACGCGTTGAGGTGCGAGGCCATCGTGCTGACGGGCCTCGGGAAGTCGACGTACTGGAGCATCTCGAGCGCACGCGTGGCCACGTCGGCCTGGCGGATCGCCGGGTCGCCGAAGGTCGCCGCGACGACCACGTTGTCCAGGACCGTCATCCCGGGGAACGGGCGCGGAATCTGGAACGTGCGGCCGACGCCGAGCCGGCACATCCGGTCGGCCGGGAGGCCGGTGGTGTTGATGCCGTCCACGTGGATGGTGCCGTCGTTGGGCTGCGTCGCCCCCGCCAGGCAGTTGAGGAGCGTCGACTTGCCGGCCCCGTTGGGACCGATCAGGCCGAAGATCTCGCCCGCCTCCACGGAGAAGGTGACGTTGTTGACGGCGGTCAGGCCGCCGAACCGCTTTGTGATCCCGGAGAGCTCAAGGAGCGCCATACGCCTCTTCACCAGGGTGGTCCGCGGGGCCGGCTCGTGCCGGCCCCCGGATCACCCGTGCAAGGTCCTGGATGGGGAAGGTCAGGGCTCCATCTGGAGGCCGCCGCTGGCGACGTCAGGGGGCCAGACCACCGTGGCCGCCCCGTCCTTGTACTGCAGGGCCGGGAAGATGTAGTGCCCCTTGCCGACGACCGGATCCGGGATCGATTCCGCGGAGTAGTCGTAGTTCGACATGATGATCCCGTCGGTGTACGTGATCTTGCCGGTCCACAGCTGCTCCTGGGCGACCTTGTAGAGCGACGCGCTCGTGATCTCGCAGGAGTCGGCCAGCGCCTGGTTGGCGATCTTGATGAAGAAGTTGGAGAAGTCGTAGGACAGGCCTGCCGCGGACGGGCTCGGCTTGCTGCCGAACTTGGTCTCGTAGTCGGCCGCGAACTTCTTGGCCGCGTCGGAGGCGAACTGCGGGATCTGGTCCACGACGTAGTCGGAGGCAGAGCCGCTGAGCTTGTACCAGTCGCCGATCCAGCCGAGGCCGTCGGCCACCACGAGGGCCTTGATCCCCGAGTCGTCGATCGCCTTGAGGAAGGACGAGATTGACGCGGGGATCGTGGTCGTGCCCGCGACCAGCGGGATGTTGTCGTTCTTGTAGCGGGAGACGATGGCGGAGAAGTCGGTCTGCGAGATCGGGAAGAAGTCCTCGCTGGCGACGGTCCAGCCCTTGGCGACGAGCTGCTCCTTCAGGCCGCCCACGAACGAGCGACCCCAGTCGGTGTCCTCGCCGTAGAGCGCGACCTTCTTCTCGGCCGGGGTGTAGGTGCCGGCCGCGATCGCGTCCTCGATGGCCTGGACGTAGCCGACGGAGAGCTTCGCCGGGTCCGGCCAGCCCTTGGTGGTCCAGTAGCCGTACTTCTCCCTGTCCTTGTTGAACGTCTCGTTCACGACGCCCGTGGCGCCCATCGCGAAGAAGTGCGGGATCTTGTACTTGGCCGTGATCTCCATCTGGGCGACGGCGACCGAGCTATGCCAGCCCAGGATGCCCGCGGTGATCTTCTGGCCGACGGCGGCCTGCTCGTAGGCGGCCGCTCCCTTGGCGGGATCGGACTGGTCGTCGATGTAGACCGGCTCGATCGTGTACGGGCCAACCTTCCAGCCGATCGCCTCGAACGCCATGGACGAAGCGTTCTTCATCTCCTCGCCGGTCAGTCCGTTGGGGCCGGTGAACGGGCCCTCGATGCCAACCTTGATCGTCGACGCGGCCGGCTCCGTGCAGGCCGTGCCGCTCGAGGCGCCGGGTTCGGTCGATGCGGGTGCCGAGGTGGCCGGGGCGGCCGTGGCCGGGGCGGCCGTGGCCGGGGCTGCGGACGGCGTCGCGGCGCCACCGCAAGCACTCACCATGAACAACGCGGCCATCAGGCCGGCAGTCCTGAATCTCGTCCCAGAACGGATCACGTGGGTCTCCTCCTTGTCGTCAACGCTCAGTCAGACGATTCCTTCCTAGCCCTCGACCCTGCCCCCCTCTACGCTGTCGGGGGGAACGCCGGCAACCACGCCTGCTGCGACCGTCTCGGGAACAGGGGGGCGCTCCTGCCCGCGTTCGACGGCTTCGATCAGCAGCGTGGCCACGTCCTTGACCACGAGCCCTCCGCCCGTGGCCTGCATCCCGTCATCGAGCATGACGGTGCAGAAGGGGCACGCGACGGCCAGCGTCGTGGCACCCGTGGCGGCGGCCTCTCGGGCCCGCTCCTCGTTGATCTGGTTCCCGCGCTCCTCGAGCCACATGTGGGCCCCGCCGGCGCCGCAGCAGAACGTGCGCTCCTCGCGGCGCGCCATCTCGAGCGGCCTGCCCACGGCCGAGACCAGCTCGCGCGGCTCGGAGCGGATGTCGTTGTGGCGGGCCAGGTAGCAGGAGTCGTGGTACGTGATCTTCTCGTCGCCGACCTGCGGCTTGAGCTTCCCGTCGCGAACGAGCTCCGCGAGCAACTGCGTATGGTGCAGGACCTCGTACTGGCCGCCGAAGTCCCTGTACTCGTTGGCGAGCGAGTTGAAGCAGTGCGGGCAGGTCGTGACGATCTTCGTGATGCCGGCCTCGCCGAACGTCTCGACGTTCGTCTTCGCCAAGGCCTGGAACGTGTACTCGTCGCCCATGCGCCGGGCCGGGTCGCCGGTGCAGCACTCGCGCGCGCCCAGGATCGCGAAGTCCACGCCGGCCTCGCCGAGCAGCTTCGCGGTCGAGCGGGCGGCCACGCGGGCGCGCTCGTCGTACGCAGGCGCGCACCCGACCCAGAACAGGACGGCTGGCGCGGTATCGCCCGGCTCCAGGACGCGGACGTCCAGGCCCTCGGCCCAGTCGACGCGCTCGTCGGGCCCGCCGCCCCACGGGTTGTTGGTTCGCTCGAGGTCGCGCAGCATCTGCGCCCCCGGGGCCGGGAAACGGGACTCGACCATGACCAGGGTCCGCCGCAGGTCGATGATGTGGTCGATGTGCTCGATGCCGACCGGGCACTCGCGGACACAGGCGCCGCAGGTCACGCAATCCCAGACGGTCGCGTCGAGGACGGCGGTCGGGACGAGCGGCTGGCCCTCCCACGAAGGGGACGTCTGCCCCTCTGCCGCGGGCCTGAGCGACGCGAGCAGGCCGTGGCCCTCACGGTAGAGCTGGTCGCGGATCCCCATCACCACGAGCTTGGGCGAGAGGTCCTTGCCTGTCGCGAAGGCCGGGCAGGCGTCCTGGCAACGGCCGCACTCGGTGCAGGCCATGCCGTCGACCATCTGCTTCCAGGTCAGGTCCTTGATCGTCCCCGCGCCGAACCGGATCTGGTCCTCGGGGACGTCGGGGTCGTCGAAGGTCAGCGGCTCGAGGCGGCCGCGCGACCTGGTCCGGCCGAAGTAGACGTTGATCGGCGCGACCAGCGTGTGCAGGTGCTTCGTGTACGGGATGTAGACGAGGAATGCAAGGATCAGGACCGCGTGCACCCAGACGACGCCGCGCTCGATGAGCTCGAGGCCCGGCAGACCCT
>JANNHX010000587.1:0-6035 GCA_031404615.1 Chloroflexota bacterium | reverse complement strand
GGCCGCGACGGAAAGTACGACGTGCCGTCGAGGAACCCGGCCTGGAGGGCTCGGGCGTCGGGCTCGCGGGCGAGGAGGCTGTTCCAGTCGTAGCGCTCGTACTCGCGGGTGCCACGCTCCGCGGGCGCGTAGGGCTTGGTCCAGGACAGCAGCCGCTGGAAGAACGGCCAGCGCAGGAACATGCCGCCGGGGCCGTCGTCCGCGGAGATGACGGCATGCTCGATCCCGTGGCTGCCGAGGCCGTACGACACCTGGAGCCCGCCCGGCCCGGAGCCGATGACGAGGACCGGGTACTCGCCGGGCGGGAACGGCCGCTCGTGCGCGTCCACGCCTAGCTCCGCCAGCGGTTGGCGTTGCGCAGCCGGCGGGCCTGCGCCTGGAGGATCCGGAACATGACCGTGGGATAGGCCAGGAGGAACGGCTTGACCCCGGACTCGCCGAGGACGAGACAGGCCAGCGGCGTCGTCGCGATGATGTCGGCCGTGGGCGGCTCCGCGAGGAGGATGCTCACCTCGCCGAAGAAGTCGCCGCGGTGCAGGTGGCCGCGCGCGGTGCCGTCGATCCGGACCTCGGCGCTGCCGTCGAGGATGAGGTAGAACCCCGACCCGGTCAGGCCCTGGCGCAGGACGCGCTCGCCCTGGGCGATGGCGACCTCGTCGAACAGGCCGGCGACCCCGAGGAGCTGGGGCGAGCCCAGGTCCGCGAACAGCGCGAACCCCGCAAGGGTGTCGGCGAGCTCCTCGCGTGTGGCCACGGCGCCTCCTCCTCTACCCCGCCTTGCGGCGAACGGTCGCCGCCGACCCGCATGGTTGCACACACCGCGCCCGGCGGGAACCCTGCCTCTCCATCGACACGGGACCCGTCTCTCGCTGTCCGTTCACACGGGACCCGTCTCACCGTTGACGGAGGGCCGGGCCCGGCGCACGATGACGCCCCGCCGGGATTGGAGGATTGATGCCGCTGGAACCGCCGGCCAGGCAGGCCCTGCTCGCCGCCTGCCCGCTCTTCGCGGACCTCGATGCCGATGGGCTCGCCGCCGTGCGCGAGGCGGCCGTCGAGGTTGACTTCCCCGCCGGTCGCGCGATCGCGCGCCAGGGCGAGATCGGCACCGGCCTGTTCCTCATCGCGACCGGCTCCGTGCGCGTCGTCCAGAATGGGGCAATCGTCGCCCACTTGGGACCCGGCGAGTTCTTCGGCGAGCTGTCGGTGCTCGACGGGGCGCCACGTAACGCGTCGGTCATCGCCGACGAGCCCACGACCTGCATCGCGCTCGCGACGTGGGACGCGGAGCGGGTCATGCGCGAACGGCCGGGCGTCGCGCTCGCGATCCTGCGCGTCGTGGTCGCGCGGCTGCGCGTGACCGCCACCGACCACCGGACCTAGGCCGCGCCGAGCGGAGGCAAGAACGGAGCGATCCGTGACCCAAGAGCGTCCCAGCGGCACGGTCACATTCCTGTTCACCGACATCGAGGGCTCCACGCGCCTCGTCGCCCGCGTCGGAGACGAGGCCTACGAGGCGCTGCTCGCCGACGAGCGGCGACTGGTGCTCGGCGCGGCTGAGGCAGCGGGCGGCGTCCCGTTCGGGTCTGAGGGGGACGCCCATTTCGTCGCGTTCCCCTCGGCATCCGGGGCGGTGCGCGGCGCCGTGGCCGCCCAGCGCGCGCTCGACGCATACCCGTGGTCCGGCGACGAGTCCGTCCGCGTCCGCATGGGGATCCACGCGGGCGAGGTGCGGCTGGTGGACGAGGACTACGTGGGCTTCGAGGTGCACCGGGCGGCCCGCGTCGCGTCGGCGGCCCACGGGGGCCAGGTCCTGGTGTCCGGGACGGCCCGCGCGCTCGCCGGCGACCCCGGCGACGACATCACGCTGCGGGACCTGGGCGAGGTGGCCCTCAAGGACCTCGACGGACCGGAGCGGCTGTTCCAGGCGGAGGCTCCCGGGCTCCGTGCCGACTTCCCGCCCCTGCGCGTCGCGGGCAGCGTGGCAGGCAACCTGCCGGCGCAGCTCACCTCGTTCATCGGTCGCGCGGAGGTCGCCCGGGCGGAGGCGCTGCTCGGGACGACCCGCCTCCTGACGCTCACCGGGCCCGGCGGCACCGGCAAGACCCGGCTGTCGCTCGTGCTGGCGGCTTCCTGCGAGGACCGCTACCCGGACGGGGCGTGGTTCGTGCCCCTCGCGGCGATCACGGAGCCGGAGCTGATCCCGTCTGCCATCGCGGGCGCGCTGGGTCTGCTCTCCGCCACCAAACCGCCCGACCAGCGGGTCCGCGAGCACCTCCGCGACCGGACCGCGCTCCTCGTACTGGACAACTTCGAGCAGGTCGTGGCGGGGGCGCCGGTGGTGACGGACCTGCTGCGCGCGGCGCCCCGCGTCACGGTGATCACGTCGAGCCGCGCTCCGCTGCGCGTCACGGGGGGAGCAGGAGTTCCCTGTCCCGCCGCTCTCGCTCCCGCCGCCGGGCGCGCGCGACCCGGGTGTCGTGGCGGCCTCCGAGGCGGCCCGCCTGTTCGCCGAGCGGGCCGCCGCGGTCCGCCCCGGGTTCGCGATCACCGCGGACAACGCGGCCGACGTGGCCGAGGTCGTGCGGCGGCTGGACGGGCTCCCGCTCGCGATCGAGCTCGCGGCGGCCAGGGTGCGGCTGCTGTCGCCGGCCGCGCTCGCGCGACGGCTGGATGACCGCCTGGGGCTGCTGGAGGGCGGCGGGCGCGACCTCCCGGCCCGCCAGCGGACCCTGCGCGGGGCGATTGACTGGAGCCACGACCTCCTGGGTCCCGCGGAGCGCCGGCTCTTCGCGCGGCTGTCCGTGTTCGCGGGCGGCGGCCCGCTTGAGCTCGTGGAGCGGGTCTGCGCGCTCCCGGAGGATGCCGCCGACGGCAACGACACCACCGACCTTCTCGACCTCGTGGAAAGCCTCGCCGAGCAGAGCCTGGTCAGGATCGAGGAGGACGCGCGCGACGAGGTGCGGTTCACGATGCTGGAGACCCTCCGCGAGTACGCCGCGGAGCGCCTGGAGGCCCGCGGCGAGACCCGCCACCTCCGCAACCGCCACGCCGACGCTGTCCTCGCGCTGCTCGAGGCGGGCGCCGAGGACGGCGCGGACCGCGGCGCCTGGCTCGACCGGCTGGATGCCGAGCACGACAACCTCCGGGCCGCGATCGATCACCGGATCGTGACCGGTGACACGGCCGACGCGGCGGCGCTCGCCTTCGGGGCGTGGCGCTTCTGGCAGATGCGTGGCCACGTGGTGGAGGGCCGCCGCCGCGTCGACCGCGTCCTCGCCATGCCGGCCTGGACCCCGGAACCGTCACGTGACCGCCTGCGGGCGCTGGAGGCCGGCGGCGGCCTTGCCTACTGGGCCGGCGACATGGCGGGGGCCGGCGTCCTCTACGGCGCCGCGGCCGACGAGGCCCGGCGCCTCGGCGACGACGCCGAGATCGCGACCGCGGTCTACAACCACTGGTTCGCGCGCCGGCCGACGAGCGGGCTCTCGGAGTGGGCGGCGCTGCTCGCGAGCGACGACCGGGAGCTGCTCGACGAGGCCCTCGAGACCTGGACCCGGCTGGGCGACGAGGAGGGCGTCGCGAAGGCGCTGTGGGGCCTGGGCGAGCACCACGCCTACCGCGAGGAGCTCGCGGCGGCCGAGGACGCGACGACCCGGGCCCTCACCATCTTCGAGCGTCGGGGCGACCCGTTCTGGGTGGCCTGGACACGGTTCACGCGCGGGTTCGCCCGGTCGCTCGGGGGCGACGTCCCGGGAGCGGCCTCCGACGTCGCCGTCTGTCTCCGGGCATTCCAGGCCAGCCGCGACGTGTCCGGGCTCGTGCTCACGATGGCGGCGATGTCGAGCCTGCTGCTGATCGCCAGGCGCGACGAGGATGCCTTCGCGCTCGGGGCCGCCGCCGAACGTGCCACCGCGGAAACCGGCCTTCACATCGCGAGCCTGTGGGCCACGCCATCGATGCCCGTCGCGGACCTGGCAGGTGCGACAGGCCGCCTGCGCGAGGCCGCGGATCGCGGACGAGCGCTCACGCGCGAGGCCGCTCTCGACGAGGCGATCCGGATCGCCGATGCGCTGGCCTCGGCGCCGCCCGGAACCCGCGTCACGAAGTAGGATGGACGGCGTGCAGGTCAGCGACCTCGCCCCGGCCCTCGACCTCGATCCCGCCAGCCCGATCCGGCTCACGCCGGACCCGGCGCCGGCCGTGTCTCCCGGCATCGAGCCCGAGGACTTGGGGGGGCTGATGCTCGTCTGCGCCACCTGCGGCGCCCGCATGGACGAGCGCACGTGCAAGCTGATCTGCCGTTGCGGCTACTCCCTGTCCTGCTCGGACGACACCTGAACGAAGGCTCGCCATGACCGAGGGCCACCGCGTCGCCCCCATCGACTTCCGCATCTCCACCACCGCCGAACCCGCGGATGCCTGGCAGGCCGTGACGGACCCGGCGCGTGTCGCCGAGTGGTTCACGGACGCCACGGCGCTCGGGCCCGTCGGCTCGCCCTACCGCCTCGACTTCGGGGACGGCAGCATCGTCGGCGGCATCGTGCTCGCCGTGGATCCCGGGCGGTCCTTCGCCCACTCCTGGCGCTGGGAAGGCTCCGACGAGTCGGAGACCACGACCGTCACGTGGTCCGTGCAGCCCAGGCTGGGCGGCGGTTCGGAGATCCGTCTCGTCCACGACGGCTGGGACGAGGCCGGCCAGGATGCCGGGGCGCGCGACGACCACGAGGGCTACTGGTCCGGGTACCTCGACGACCTGCTCGACGTCCTAGGGGAGGCGTGACCGGAGGACGGCAGCCCGGGCCGGCCACAACCCGGGCATACAAGCGCTTCACCAGGGACGCGCGGCTGATCCTTGTCACCAGCCTCGTGACGGGCGCGGCCCTCAGCCTGTGGTGGATCGACTTCAACCTGTATCTCGTCGCGCTGGGCTACTCGTCGGCGACCATCGGCCTCGTGTCGACCCTCGCGTCGCTCGCCGGCGGGATCATCGCGTTCCCCGCGAGCGCGTGGTCGGACCGCGTCGGGCGCCGGGTCGTGTTCTACGGCGGGCTGATCGCCGGGATCATCGCGCTCGTGGCGCTCCTGGCGTCGGAGGCGCTCGTCGTCGTCATCCTGTCGGCGGCACTGTGGTCGATGGGGTTCCAGGCCTTCCAGGTCGTGATCAGCCCGTACATGACCGAGCACAGCGAGCCGGACCACCGCAACGAGCTGTTCGCGGTCCAGTTCGCGATCCAGAACGTGACCAACATCGTCGCCGCGATCCTCGGCGGGTTCGTCGCGACCGCGATCGCCGCGTGGATGGGGATGCCGGCCGGCGGGCCTGGCACCTACCGGATCATCCTGGTCATCATGCTGGCGCTCTCGGGGCTGGGCCTGCTTTCGGTGGCGCGGCTGACCGACGACCGGCCGTCGCGGACGATGGCGCCGCGCCTGCGCTCGCTCGGGGAGCCGGCCGCCTTCCCCGCCGACCCTCGCCGGTCGCGCACGTTCCTGGGCATCACGATCCGGGACCGGGCGCGCTTTGCGAAGCTGGTCATCCCGGGGCTCCTGATCTCCATCGGGGCGGGACAGATCATCCCGTT
The DNA here is from genome assembly GCA_031404615.1 of Chloroflexota bacterium. Lineage (GTDB taxonomy): Bacteria > Chloroflexota > Limnocylindria > Limnocylindrales > CSP1-4 > CAIXZV01. The sequence goes on along the minus strand of JANNHX010000587.1, from coordinate 450 downwards.
CCTCAACGTCTACATCCAGGCCAAGTTCGGGCTTGACCTCGCGGAGCTCAACGCGGTGTTCGCCCTGACCTCCCTGGGCACCGTGCTCGCGATCATGGCCCAGCCGTGGCTGGCGCGGCGGTTCGGCCAGATCACGTCGGTCGTGCTGGTCCAGAGCCTGTCGATCCCGTTCCTGGTGGTGCTCGGGTTCTCGCCGGTCCTGTGGATGGTGATCACCGCGATGATGGTGCGCAACTCGCTCATGAACGCGGGCAACCCGATCTTCAACGCCTTCGCGATGGAGCAGGTCACACCCGTGGAGCGCGCCTCGTTGTCCGCGGCGATGAGCGTCCTGTGGCAGGTGGGCTGGGTCATCGGCGGGACGTGGTACGCGGTGCTGCAGGCCACGATCGGGTTCTACGCGGGCTACACCGTGAACTTCATCACCATCATCACGCTGTACTCGATCGC
>JANNHX010000586.1:0-2028 GCA_031404615.1 Chloroflexota bacterium | reverse complement strand
CTCAACGCCAAGCTCCAGGGGATCGACAAGAACCCCGACGTGGACCCGACTGACCCGATGCGCGGCGGCATCTCCATGCGCGACTTCCGCAACAAGATGCGCGAGAAGATGGCGCTCCTGCGCATGGACGAGGGCTTCGCGGCCCGCTACGTCAACGAGGGCTTCTCGGGCGGTGAGAAGAAGCGCCTGGAGATGCTCCAGATGGCCGTCCTGGAGCCCGAGATGGCGATCCTTGACGAGACCGACTCGGGCCTGGACATCGACGCGCTGCGGATCGTCGCGGAGGGCGTCAATGCGATGCTCAGCCCGAATCTGGGCGTGCTGCTGATCACCCACTACCAGCGGCTGCTCAACTACATCACCCCGGATGTCGTCCACGTCTTGGCCCAGGGCCGGATCGTCAAGTCCGGCGGCAAGGACCTGGCGCTGCGCCTCGAGGACGAGGGCTACGGCCCGATCCTGCGCGAGGCGGGCCTGTCGCCCGACCTGCCCGACGAGGCGCTGCTCGTTCCCCAGGCGCCGACCGGCGCGGAACGAGAACCGGTGGAGGCCGCCCGCTAGCCGGGAGAAACGATCGATGGCAGTCGAGACGACGACGCATACCGCCCCCTCAATCGCCACGTCTTCGTTTGACCCTCACGTGATCCGGCGAGACTTCCCGATCCTCGACCAGCAGATCAACGGTCACCGGCTGGTCTATCTCGACTCCGCGTCGAGCAGCCAGAAGCCGCGCGCCGTCCTCGAGGCCATGGACACCTACTACCGCGAGTACAACGCCAACGTTCATCGCGGGATCTACACGATTGGCGAGAAGGCGACCGCCGAGTACGAGAAGGCGCGCGCCCGGGTGGCCCGATTCATCAACGCGCCGGACAACCACGAGATCATTTTCACCCGCAACGCGACAGAGGCGATCAACCTGGTCGCCTATTCGTGGGGCCGTGGAAACATCTCGCGCGGCGACCAGATCGTCCTCACCGAAATGGAGCACCACGCCAACCTGGTCCCATGGCAGCTCCTCGTCCAGGAGAAGGATGGTGACCTCGAATTCATCCCGATCACCGACGACGGGATCCTCCGCCTTGACGTCTTCGAGGTGCTGCTGCGCCTGAAGCCCAAGCTCGTCGCGTTCACCCATGTCTCGAACACGCTTGGAACGATCAACCCGGTCCGCGAGATGACCGAGATGGCCCATGCGGCCGGCGCGCTCGTCATGATCGACGGCGCCCAAGCTGTCCCGCACGTACCGGTCGACGTCCAGGCGATTGGCTGCGACTTCTACGCGTTCAGCGGCCACAAGATGCTCGCACCGATGGGTTCCGGGGCGCTGTGGGCCCGGCGCGAGCTGCTCGAGGCGATGCCGCCCTTCCTCGCCGGCGGGGAAATGATCCGCGAGGTCCACCTCCGCCGCTCAGAGTTCAACCAGATCCCGTGGAAGTTCGAGGCGGGCACGCCGGCGGTCGGCGATGCCATTGGGCTTGGAGTCGCGGCAGAGTACCTGCAGGCGCTCGGCATGGACGCCGTTCGCGAACACGAGCGCGAGCTCGTAACCTATGCCCTCGAGGTGCTCCCGCGCGGCGTTCCCGGCATCGAGCTCTACGGTCCGCTCGACCCGAACCTCCGCGGCGGCGTCGTCCCGTTCAACCTCCCGGGCATCCACCCCCACGACGTCGCCCAGGTCCTGGACCGGTTCGGGATCGCCGTCCGCGCCGGCCACCATTGCACGATGCCGCTCCACGAGCGCCTGGACCTGGCAGCGACGGCCCGGGCCTCGTTCAACGTCTACTCGACCCGCGAGGACATCGACGCGCTGGCGACAGGTTTGGTGCAGGTCCAGAGCGTATTCAACGTTTAGGTACCCGCGGGTTGCAGGGCCAACGCGCCGCGGCTCATCCGAGCCCGCTTCACGAGCCGCTACCCTTGACCCATGCCCCACGAATTCATCTACACCACGTACAAGCTCGCCCGGCATTACCCACCGGATCGGACGGTGCTCGAAAACATCTCGCTGTCGTTCTATCCCGGCGC
>JANNHX010000585.1:0-21047 GCA_031404615.1 Chloroflexota bacterium | reverse complement strand
AGCGCCTCCGCGCGCTCACGAGCGACCGCAGGCGCAAGGTGCGCCCTGGTGCGAAGACCCCGGCCGACCCGGCCACGACACGCCCCGGCGACCTCGTCGACGCGGTGCGTGAGCGCTCCTCGATGGATCGCGGCAAGGACCAGCCGCTCTAGCCGCGCGGACCGAGCCTGCCGCGCCCGGTATCGTCTGCTCGGCGTCGTTGCGGCCCGGCCTGGCCCGGCCCGACCCGGCACCGAACGAGGACAAGGGAGCGGCCGTGGACTTCGAGCGCACCACGATCATCGGCATGGGCGCCGACGCGGCCTTCGCCCGCCTGGCCGACCCGTTGCTCGTCCCGCAGTATGTCCCGCTGGTGGGCCACGCCGGCTCCGACGCGGAGGAGGGCGCCCCCGCTGAGGGCGAGGCCATCCCGCCCGAGGGCCTCGGCACGATCCGGTTCCATCCCGATGTCGCCGCCCGCCGCCTGGAATGGGGCGAGCCTGATGCCCCCTACTCGGGCTCGATGACGATCGCCGCCGGCACCGCCAGCACGTGCCAGCTCACGATCCGCCTCCACGCCCGCGACGACGTCGACCGCGCCAAGGTCGAGGCGTTCGTCGAGGAGGCCGCGCGAAACCTGCGGAGGGTGCTCCCCGCGCGCTGACGCCGTATGCTGCGCCGTCATGCAGCGTCTCACGGGCCGCCGCGATCCGTGGCCAGTCGTGGGCTTCGCGGCCGCCGGTGCCTTCACCATCCTTCTCGCGCTGGTCCTCGCGATTGGCGCCCTGCCCTTCGATGCGCCGGTGACGCGGCTGGTGCAGGGCCTCGGGCTCCCCACCGACCTGTGGATCCGGATCACGGACCTCGGTGGGGGTGCGGTCCTGTTCCCGGTCGGCGTCGTGCTGGCGCTCGCGGGCCTGGTCACGCGGCGCCCCCGGCTGGCCCTGGTCGTCGCGGTCGTGCTGCTCGGCGGCACGTTGTTCACGGAGGTGATGAAGGTCGCCGTCGCGAGACCCAGGCCGCCGTGGGAGCACCTGGTCGACGCGTCGGGGCTCAGCTTCCCGTCCGGCCACAGCCTCAACAGCGCGGCGACGTACGGGCTGCTGGCCGTGGTCGCGTGGCGGACGACCCGGCTGCCCGCCCTGGTCCGGTGGGTCGCGGTGCTCGCCGGCTTGCTGCTGCCGTTCGCCATCGGGCTGTCGCGCGTCGCGCTGGGCGTCCACTATCCGGGCGATGTGCTGGGCGGCTGGAGCGCGGGTCTCGCGTTCGTGGCCTCGGGGGCGGTGCTCATCGGCGTGCTGCGGGCGATGGAGCCGATGGGGATCACGGCGGCGGTCGCCGGCCGCCTGTCCTGAGGGTCACGCCCGCCCGCCCTTGCCAGGATGCCAGCGGTATATGGCATGATGGGTGGCATGGAGAAGACCACCGTCTATCTCACGTCCGAACAGAAGGGCGCCCTTGCGCGCGCTGCAGCCGATGAGGGCCGGAGCGAAGCGCACCTGATCCGGGCCGGAATCGACGCGGCCATCGAGCGGCATCGGCTCGGCGAGACGCCGGTGTCTGTCGAGCTCGCCCGGGCCTCGTCCTTGCCCGCGCCGTTGGCAGAGCGGCCGCGATGGGTCGGCAGGGAGACCTTCCTCGGGCTCATCGCCGGGCGCCAGGCGGACCCCGGACTGGCGGACGAGCTCCGCGTCCTGGCCCCCGGCACCACCGACGACGAGCCGATCCCGTGAGCGACGGCCTCGCCGACACGAGCGTCTTCATCGCCCGCGAGAACGGACGGTCGCTGCGCGCCGACCTGCTGCCGGATCGCCTTGCCGTCTCCGTGGTCACGGTGGGCGAGCTTCGAGCGGGGGTGCTGGCTGCAACGGATCTGGCCGCCCGGGACCGGCGGCTCGAGACCCTCACCGCAGTCCTTTCGCTCAACCCGGTACCTGTAGATGAGGCCGTCGCCGCGGCCTGGGCGCGCCTCCGGGTGGCCCTCCGCGACGCGGGCCGCCGCATGGCTGTCAACGACTCGTGGATCGCCGCGACGGCGATCGCGCTGCACGTGCCCCTCGTGACCCAGGACGACGACCACATCGAGCTCGGCGGGCTCCGCGTCATTCGCGTCTGACCGGCGACACTGGGTCCATGCGCAAGCCCACCGGACGACCCCGCCCCACGACCGCGCCCCGCCCGGGTCGCGCCGCGTGGCCGTCGGACCACAAGCTGTCCAAGCGGCCGCGCAAGGGTGGCGGGCGGCCGCTCGACGCCGTCGTCCTGCCGGAGCGGCGGGTCCCGCGGCGGGTCGTCGCCCATCTCGGACCCGCCAACTCGGGGAAGACCCACGCGGGTCTCGAGGCGCTGGTGGCCGCCGGTTCCGGCGCGTACGCGGCGCCCCTGCGCATGCTCGCGAACGAGGCGTACGTGCGGCTCGCGGCGCGGCTGGGCGAGGCGAACGTCGGCCTCGTGACCGGCGAGGAGCGGATCAACGAGCGGGCGCCGATCATCGCCTGCACCGTCGAGATGCTGCCGCCTGGGCGGCGCGGGGTCGTCGTGCTGGACGAGGTCCATTGGGCCGCGGACCCGGAGCGCGGCTCGGCGTGGACGCGCATCCTGTGGCACTCGGGCGCGGACGAGCTGTACCTCGCGGGCGCCCCGGACGCGGAGCCGCTGCTCGCATCGGCGTATGGCGACGCGCTGGAGGTCGTCTGGACCGAGCGGCTGACCGGGCCGCTGACGCTGGTCGGCGCGGTGGAGATCGGGCGGCTGGAGCCGGCGTCGGTCGTGGTCGCGTTCTCGCGAGCGGCGGTCATCGCTCTCGCGTCGCGGATTCACGCGGCCAGGGGCGGCAACGTCGGCGTGCTGTACGGCGCGATGCCGGTCGCGGCGCGGCGCAACCAGATCGAGCAGTTCATCGCCGGCGAGACCGAGGTACTCGTGTCGACCGACGTGCTGGGCCACGGCGTGAACCTGCCGTGCCGAGCCGTGATCTTCGCCGAGACCACCAAGTTCGATGGGGAGGAGCGGCGCGACCTGCTCGCCTGGGAGGTCGCCCAGATCGCGGGGCGCGCCGGGCGGTTCGGGCTGCACGAGGACGGCTCTGTTGGCTGGCTCACGGGGTTGTCCTGGCTGCGGCCCGACGGGCGGGTCATCGCTCGCGGGCTCCAGCCCACGGCCGGCGTCGGGCCGGATGGCGAGACCCCCGCGTACCGCCGGCTCACGCGCGCGCAGCTCGGGCCGGCGCGGGCGGACGTCCGGACCGTGCCGCCGCATCGCTGGCCCGAGGCGCTCGAGGCGTGGTCCCGCGCCGCGCACGCGGCGGTCAAGGACGCGGGCTGGCTGCGGACCGCCCCGGTCGCGCTGATCCGTGACCGGTTGCTGGTCGTGGGGCCGGGACGGTTGCGCCGCCTCTCACCGGACGACGCGTGGTCGTTCGCGCTGGCGCCGGTCGATCCTGGGGACCACGCAGAGCTGCTGGGGCGGCTTGCCGACGCGCTGCTGACGAGCCACCCGCTGGCGGACCTTGTGGACCGGCGGGGGATGGAGCGCGCGACGATCGCCGAGGCCGAGGCCTTCGCGGCCCAGGCGGCGATCATGCGCTGGTTCACGCGCCGCCACCCGGGCATTGGCGGGATCACGGCAGGAGAGGCGGATGCGCTCGAGAGCTCGGCGTCGGCGCGGGTCATCGAGCTGGTGCCGTCGACGATCGAGGGCTCCATGGCCGGCCGGTGTGTCGACTGTGGCGCGGAGGCCGCCCCGTGGTTCAGCCGCTGCGACTCGTGCCAGGCGAGGGTGAACGCCGGGGATGGGGCGAGTGGCGGGGTCGCGCGCGGCGTGGCGAGCTCACGTTCCGCGGCCGCCGCCGGGCACCGCACCCCGAAGCCGCCGCCGAACCGCGCGACGAGGCGCAAGCAGGGCCGCCGCCGCTGAGCCGTCGCGGCCAGCACCTCTCCGACTCCGCGGTGTGTCAGAACGGCCATCGCGGTGCAGCGCCCGTCGGCGAATCGGGCGAATCCGTGGCCCGGCTTCTCGTCAAGACCCCCAGTTTGACTCATGGAGTCAGGGCCGCCCGGCTGGCCGGCCGGGCTCAGACCTCGACGCCGCGCCCCTTCTCCATCACGATCTGGAGATCCTGCGTGAGGCCGGTCGCGAAACCCGCCTCGGAGAGCGCGAGGTAGTACTCCCACATCCGGATGAACCGGTCGTCGAAGCCCTGCGCGCGCACCGCATCCACGTTCTCGAGGAATCGGGTCCGCCAGGCCCGCAGCGTGCGCGCGTAGCTCGGCGCGATGTCACGCACCTCGCGGACCAGCAGACGGGTGCCGTGCGACGACTGCTCGATGACCGCGAGCGACGGGCACAGGCCGCCCGGGAAGATGTAGGTCTGGATCCAGTTCGCCCCGCGACGCTGGGTCTCGTAGGCGACATCGGGGAACGTGATGACCTGGAGGGACAGCCGTCCGCCCGGTCGCAGGGCCCGGTCGCAGGCCTCGAAGTAGGTCGCGTGGTACTCCGCTCCCACCGCCTCGAGCATCTCGATCGACACGATCGCGTCGTACTGGCCAGTGACGTCGCGGTAGTCGCGCAGCTCGATGTCAACCAGGTGCTCCAGGCCGGCAGCCCGGACGCGCTCCCGGGCGAGGTCGTGCTGCTCGCGGGAGATCGTGATCGACGTCACGCGGCAGCCGAGCTCCCCGGCCGCATACAGCGCGAACCCGCCCCACCCGGTCCCGATCTCGAGGACGTGCATGCCGCGACGCAGGCCCGCGCCCTCGGCCATCCGCCGGTACTTGGCGCGCTGGGCATCGGCGAGCGACTGGTCCGGCGCCTCGAACACCGCGGACGAGTACGTCATCGACTCGTCGAGGAACAGGCGGTAGAAGTCATTGCCCAGGTCGTAGTGGGCCGAGATGTTCTCGCGGGCCTTCGCCTGCGTGTTGCGCCGAGCGCGGTGCGCAAGCCGGCGCGGGATCTCGAGCGGCAGCCGCCACCAGCGGGCCGCCAGCCCCAGCGAGGACCGGTTGAGCGCCGCCAGCTCGATCAGGGCCTCGACGTCCGGGGACGACCACTGCCCGTCCATGTACGCCTCACCGACGCCCGTCTCGCCGTGGAGCAGGAGGCGGACGGCCGCCGCGGTGTCGTGGATGCGGATCTCGGCCCGACGCGGGGAGGCAGGGTCGCCGAAGACGTGGCGCCGCCCGTCGGACAGGACGACGGACAGGCAGCCGACCCGGATCCGGGACGCGGCGGCCAGGCCCATGCGGAGCGCGAGCGAGCCGAGCGTCCGCTCGCCGAGCCGCGCGCTGGTGGGGGTGGCCGTCCGTACGCTCACGCCGCCACCTGCCCCGAGGTCGAGCCGGGCTGGCCCGGCGTCGCACCGGCGCGCAGCACGGTGGCCGCGGCGACAGCCTTGCCGTGGCGCTGGAAGCGCGCTCCCCGGCGCCACAGGCGCCACGCGTGGACGTGGATGAGGGCCATCGTCCGGTGGGTGATGAGGGGATGTGCCACGAGCATCCGCAGCACCGTCCGGTCGGTCAGCCGCCGGCGCCGGAGCACGAGGCTCGTCGAGATCACCGGCGCATCCCCCTGCCGCTCGTTGATCGCGATCCGCAGGCTCGCCGGATCGTCCGCGACGTGCACGGTGTACTGGCCCTCCATGTCGATGAATGGTGACACGTAGAAGGCCTTGTCCATCGAGCTCACGAAGCGTGTGCCCGCGCGCTGCGGTCGCAGCGAGTACAGGTGCCGCTCCAGGTGCGTGTTGTGGACCTCCACGATGACGACGCGTAGCGCGCCTGCGGCATCGCGACAGAGGTAGAAGCTGGCCGGGTTGAAGACGTAGCCAAGGACCCGCAGGCTCGTCACCAGGGTGATCCGCCAGCCCGTCGGGTCCTCTCCCTCGGCCCGCAGGTGCTCGAGGACCGTGGCGCGGATGTCTGCCGCCGGCGCCGGCCAGTGGTCGGCGTCGCGGAACTCGAGGACGTTGGGCCGGTTCCGCCCCACGAGCCGGAGTGACCGCGCGACCTCGTCGAGCTCGGCGAGATCGAGCGCGAAGTAGTAGACGTCGTGCTCGAGGGCGTACTCGACCGGCCGGGCCCGCCGGTGGTTCACCTTGCCCTCGAGGAGGTGCGACCTCATGCCGCGCGCTCCACGACCGAGACCGCGGACAGCAGCTCGGCCGCCTCGAACCCGGAGCGGCAACCGTCCTCGTGGAACCCGAAGCCGAGGTGGGCGCCCGCGTACCAGGTGTTCCGGTGGCCCTGCAGGCCGCGGATCGCCGCCTGCGCCTCAAGCGAGCGGAAGGTGTAGAGGGGGTGGCTGAACGCCCGGGAGACGATGACCCGGTCGTCGCGGACGGCCTCGCCCGGGTTGATCGACACGAAATACTCGGTCGGGCCCGGGATGGCTTGGAGGCGGTTCATGTGGTACGTCATGGTGACAGACGCGCCGGGCGGGTTGCATGCCGCCTGGTCCACGTTCCACGACGACCAGGCGTCCCGCCGGCGGGGCATGACGCGCTCGTCGGTGTGGAGCACGACCTCGTTTCGGTTGTACTCGAATCCGCCGAGGGCCGCTCGCTCCCCGGCGTCCGCGTCGGCCAGCGAGGCCAGCGCGTCGTCGGCGTGGGCCGCCATGACCAGCGCATCGAACCGCTCCCGGCCGCCGTTCGCCGTCCGGACGGTCACGCCGGTCTCGTCGCGGGTCACGCCCACGGCGGGCGCACCCGCACGGAGCGCCCCATGGGGCAGACGCGCCAGCAGCCGGTCCACATAGGCGCGGGACCCGCCGGTCACCGTGCGCCATGGATGTGCCTGACCGAGCCCGATGAGGCCGTGGTTGTCGAGGAACCGGAGCAGGGAGTCGACCGGGTACTCGAGCGTCCGTCCGGGCGCCGTGGACCACACGGCGGCGGTGATCGGGACCAGGAAGTGGTCGCGGAACGAGGCCCCGAAGCGCCGGTCCGCGAGGTACTCGCCCAGGGTCATCCCGGTCGGCGTGGAGCCGTCGAGGATCGCGCGGGCGTCGCGGTAGAAGCGGAGGATGTCGGGGAACATGCGCAGGTAGCCCGGCCGGGCGGCGAGGCCGCGCTGGGCGAAGAACCCGCGTGCGCCGCGCGACCCGAACTCGACGTCGCAGGCCCGGCAGGTGGATGCGAACGACATGTTGCTCGGCTGCGTCTCGACCCCGAGCTCCTCGAACAGTCCCACGAGCCGCGGGTATGTCGGCTCGTTGTAGACGATGAACCCGGTGTCCACGTTGACCGGACCGGTCGGGGTGTCGACGGTCACCGTGGCCACGTGCCCGCCGGGGGCCGCATCACGCTCGAAGAGGGCGATGTCATGACCGTCGCCGTGGAGCGCCCAGGCCGCGGTCAGGCCGCTCACGCCGGAGCCGATGATCGCGACCCTCATCGCGCGGCCGCCCTGGCCCGATCCTCGAGGGCGCGCAGCATGCCGGCCACGGCATCCTTGGCGATCCCCTCGAACGCGCCGCCTGCGAACGGCTCGACGAGCCGCATCCAGCCCGTGAGGCTGATGTCGGCGGTGTAGTCCACGCGCGTGCCGGTCGGGATCGGCTCGAAGCGGATCTCGTCGGTGGCGCGCACGTTGGAGCCCGCGCCAGCGAGGACGACGCGGCGGCCGGGCTCCCACGTTCTGACCTGGTACTCCATCGGCACGACGCGGCCCCGCTGGCGGACGCCCAGCCGGTAGCGCGCGCCGGGGCCGACGGGGCCCGAGTCGATTCGCTCCGAGGTGACGGTGTTGGGGTCCCATTGCGAGCAGTTCGCGAAGTCGGCGACGAAGGCGAACGTCTCGTCGATGGGCAGGCTCGTGTCGATGGTCTCGTGCAGGCGGGGCATGTGGGGCTCGGTCTCCATCGGGTCCGGCTCGGGGACCCTCTGCCACTCCTTCGCACGATAGCCCGATCCGGACGGGTCCCAGCCGCGAAGATGTGGTGATGGATGCACGCGACCTGATCGACGACCTCACGGAGATGCTCGTCGTCCCCAGCTTCACCCGACTCGGCTTCGGCCTGCGGCGGCGCCTCTACCGCTGGCCGGATGCCGAGTCGTATCCGATGACCGGGCGGACCGTCGTGCTCACCGGCCCGACCTCCGGCCTCGGGCGCGCGGCGGCTGGCTCGTTCGCGCGCATGGGCGCCGACCTCGTGCTCGTGGGTCGCGACGCCGGTCGCCTCGAACGGACCCGGACCGAGCTCGTCGCGGAGACGCCGGGCCTGCGGGTCATCACGGTCGTCGCCGACATGGCCTCGCTCGCCTCGGTCCGCCTGGCGGCCGCGGAGATCCTCGACCGCTCACCGCGCCTCGACGTGATCGTGGACAACGCCGGAACCATGCTGCCGACCCGCGACGTAACGTCGGAGGGCTTCGAGCGGACGTTCGCGACGATGGTCCTCGGGCCGTTCGTCCTCGCCGCCCGGCTGCTGCCGCGACTCGTCGCGAGCCCCGATGCGCGGCTTGTCGCGGTCACCTCGGGTGGCATGTACACCCAGTCGCTGCCGCTCGACGACCTCGCCTACGAGCGAGGCGACTACACAGGGGCACGGGCGTATGCCCGGGCGAAGCGGGCCCAGGTCGCACTGGTCCGCGAGTGGGCCCGGCGGCTGCGTGGCACCGGCGTGGTCGCGAACGCGATGCACCCGGGATGGGCGAACACCCCCGGTCTCGAAGCGTCGCTGCCCGGCTTCGCGAATGTCGTCGGTCCCCAGCTGCGGAGCGCCGCGGAGGGCGTGGACACCACGCTCTGGCTCGCGGCCGCCCCTGGAGCCCGCGCCACGACCGGGCGCCTGTTTCTCGACCGGCGGACCCGGCCGTTCGACCGGATCCCGTCGACCCGCCTCTCACCCGCGGACCGGGCAACGCTCTGGGAGACGGTGCTGGCGTTGACCGGCGAGCCGGACCCGACGCCCGGGAGCTGATCCGAGGGCGAGCTCCCGTCGCAGGTCACCCGGGCCCATGAGCGACCGTGGGCGGTTCGGCGTCGAGCTGGCCGCCGCGGACCGTCGCCCCGACGGCCATCGCGGCAGCCACGAGGACCAGGTTCTTGACGATGTACTGGCCTTCGAGCGTGGGTGCGAATGGGAACACCGTGAACGTCTCGTTCGGGAACAGCACGAGCGGTGTCAGCGTGCCCAGCATCTGGACGATCAGCAGCAGCAGGGTCGCACGAAGGAACCGCCCGGTCAGGAGCCCGGCGCCGATGAGGACCTCCCATGCCGCGAGGAATGGGACGGCGACGGTGGCCGGCACGAGGCCCAGGCTGAGCATCTCGATCGTGCGCCCCGCCAGGCTCTCTGCCGGGCTGAGACCCGGGACGAGCTTCAAGGCGCCGAACCACAGGAACACGATCCCCAGGGCGATCCGCAGGAACGGGATCGCGAAGGCAGCCAGCGTTGTCGTGATGGCACGGTCGAGCTGGTCGAGACGGACGCGCCAGGTCGGACCCGGCGCGGCGGAGGGGCGGAGCATGTGAGCCTCGATCTCTGGTGGCTGCGGCGGCATTGCCGCTCACTCCCGGTTCGCACCCGCGTCCGCGGGGGATGGCCCACCGCCCCGGTGACGGTCCCTCTCGTCCCGACGTCAGCGCGTCGGAGACGGACCGTCGGTCGTTCGGACGGCCCGCTCGGCGAGGACTCGAACCGACCCGCGGAAGATCAGCCCGTGGACCGGATACAGGGCGTACCAGTAGGCGAGCCCCGGCAGCCCCTTGGGCTCGAAGAAGGCCGTCTGCACCAGGCGAGAGCCCGTAGGGGTCCGTTCGACCTCGTACTGGAGCCAGGCGCGGCCCGGCACCTTCATCTCGGCGCGCAGGCGCAGCAAGGTGGGCCGGTTGACCTCCTCGACCCGCCAGAAGTCGAGCGCGTCCCCAACGCGCAGGTGGTCGGGATCGCGGCGACCCAGCCGCATCCCGATACCACCGACGGCGCGATCCAGCAGCCCCCTTATCCGCCACAGGAGGTTGGCGTACGGCCAGCCGGCGTCGCCCCCCAGCCGCTCGACCTCGGCGAACACGCGTTCGGCGGGAGCATGGATCGCCTTCTGCCGCCGCTCGATGATCATTCCCTCAAGCGAGGTCACCGACGCGAGGCTCGCCCTGTCGGGCGCGGCGAGCGCGTCGAACCAGGTCGACTCGACATCGTGGCGGTCGGTGCGGTCGATGGCCCGCTGGAGCGCCTCGACATACGGCAGCGGATGCGCGCCGAACGCCGAGGCCGGCCCGGGGTCGCGGACGATGACCTCGTTGCGCAGGCCCTCGATGAGTGGCCGGGCGATTCCCGCGGGAACCGGCGACACGAGATTGACCCAGTACGAGGAGAGGCGAGGGGTGAGGACCGGCACGGGGATCATCAGGCGGCGCAGGCCGCGAAGACGCGCGTAGGTCCGCATCATGTCGCCGTGGGAGAGGATGTCCGGACCGCCGATCTCGACGATGCCGGTGACCTCTGGGTGATCGAGCGTGCCCGCGAGGTAGTCGAGCACGTCGCGCACGCCGATCGGCTGGCAGCGCGTGCCGACCCAGCGTGGCGTGATCATGACCGGCAGCCGCTCGGTGAGGTGCCGCAGGATCTCGAACGACGCGCTGCCGGACCCGATGATCACCGCCGCCCGGAACTCGGTGACCGGCACGCCGTGCGCGGCGAGCTCGGTGCCGGTCTCGTGGCGGCTCGCCAGGTGGTGGGAGAGGTCGGCCGAGTCGTCGCCCAGGCCGCCGAGGTAGACGATCCGCGAGACGCCCGCTCGTTTCGCCGCCTGGGCGAAGTTGCGGGCCGCCCGGCGGTCCCGCTCGGCGAACCCCTGTTCCCCGGCCCCCATCGAGTGGGCGAGGTAGTAGGCGACGTCGATTCCATGGAGGGCCGGCGGCAGCGTCGACGGGTCGAGGAGGTCGGCGGCGATGACCGTCGCCCCCGGGAACCGCGCGGCCAGGGGTCGGGCGTCGCGGCTCATCAGGACGAGCTCGTGCCCCGTGGCCCCGAGCAGCGGGACGAGGCGACCGCCGATGTAGCCGCTGGCGCCGACGATGAGGATTCGCATGACGCCAGTATGCGCGCCGGGACGCGGGCGACAAAGCTCGCCCACCGCGAAACGACCAAGGCCGGGACCCGATCGGACCCGGCCTTGTTCGCGTGACCGGCCTCGGGCGAGGCCGATGAGGACTACATCGACGGGGGGAGGAGCACCGCGTCGATGACGTGGATGACGCCGTTGGACGCCGGGATGTCGGTCGTGACCACCTTGACGGTGTCGTTGAGATAGACCGTGCCGTCCTTGACGGTGATCTTGATCGGCTTGCCCTGGACCGTGGACGCCGAGGTCAGCTTCACGACCTGGTCGGCCGTGACCTCGCCCGAGACGACGTGGTAGAGGAGGATGTCCTTGAGCTTGGCGGGGTCCTTGAGGAGCGCGTCGAGCGTGCCCGCCGGCAGCGCGGCGAACGCGGCGTCGGTGGGTGCGAAGACGGTGAACGGGCCGGCGCCCTTGAGGGTGTCGACGAGCCCAGCTGCGGTGGCTGCCTCGAGCAGCGTCTTGAAGCTGCCGGCATCGGAGGCGACCGTGACGATGTCGCCGGCCGCAGCGGCGCTGGGGGAGGAGGCGGGAGCCGTGGTCGCGGCCGCGCTGGGAGATGCCGTCGCTGCGGGCGAGCACGCGGAGACGGCAATGGCCACGGCGGCGAGGGAGAGGATGATCGTGCGCTTCATGGTGTCCTTCTGGCGATGTTGGGGGCTCGAGCGTCCTGGGGCCCTCGTAGGCTCCTCACACCCGTATGACTCCCTTTCGGGGTCGGCACTGGTCCGGATTGGACGTGGGCATGCGGGCGGTCGCCGGGACGCAGGCACGGTGGACCTGACCCGCGCTGTTCGTGGGCGGCGTCAAATGACCCACCCCGCTGCCGCCCTCGTCAGCTTCCGCCGAGCTCCCGCAGCCGCGCGATCCGGTTCGCTTCGTGCTCCGCGAGCCAGGCGTCCGCGCCGAGGAGCGCCGCGGCCCTCCTGAAGTGCGGCCGCGCGTCGTCGGCGCGGCCCAGCTCCAGCAGGCACTCCCCGGCCTCCTCGGAGACGTAGCCGTCCTCCTCGATCCCCGCCGCCACGGCCTCGGCCCGGAGACGCTCCTGGATCGTGAGGGCCGCCGCCGGCCTGCCGAGCGCCCGGAGGCAGCGCGCGACGCACCACTCTGCGATGCGCGTCTCCTTCGCCTTGCCCTGCTCGCGGCGTGCCTCGAGGGCCGTCTCGAACGCGGCGAGCGCCTCCTCGAGGTTGGAGGCCTCGAACCGTTCCCAGCCGATGTTGTTCCAGAGGCTGCCGCGCCACGTTCGAGCGTCCGGGTCCGCCGACGTGTCCGCGAGGTCCAGGGCCCGCCCGTTCCAGGTCGTGACGCCCGGTGCCGCGTCCACGAGGGCGAGCATGTGTGCCGCGTCGACGGCGAGCCCGTCCTCCCCGAGTTCGCGCGCGAGACCCCACGCCTCCTCGAACGGGGCGACGGCCGACGCCGTGTCCCCGCTCGACCGCCGCAGGCGGCCGCGCTCGAGAAGGGACCGGACACGGACGCGGTCCTCGGCCGGGTGGGCGTCATCGACCAGATCGAGGATCTGGTCACCGTCCTCGAAGCGCGCCGCAAGACCCAGCGAGCGCGCGAGCTGCGTGCGGGCCTCGTCGGCGGTCATGGCATCGCCATCGGCATCGGCGGCATCGATGGCGGCGCGGAAGCGGGCGCCCGACGCGGCGGGGTCGTCGAAGTCCCAGAGATCGTCGAGGGAAGTCATCGGCGCAGCGTAGGGGCTGCTTGCCTGCCCGGGGAAGCGCCGGACGCTGCCGCCCGCCATGCTGGCCAGGCACGCAGCGCGATCACCGTCCCGATCGGGGCCGCGATCGCCGCCGCGGCCAGCACCGCCGAGACGGACCCCGTGAGCGCGACGAGCGGGAACCCGGCCAGCGCGACGAGCAGCGAGCCCGCCGCCGACGCCGCGAAGTGCAGCGCCGCCGACGCGGCGTGCTCCGCCGGTGAGGCGGCGTTCGAGATGGCGCCGAGGGACGTGATGATGACCCACGCGAACCCGGCCCCGAACAGGAGCCTCGCCGCGATCAGGAGGGTCGGCGTCGGGGCGTAGGCGGAGAGCAGGCCGGCGACCCCCAGCAGCAGCCCGCCTACCAGGAACAGTCTCGGGCCGCCGACGAGCGGCAGCAGCCATGGCAGCACCATGAACGCGGGCAGCTCGATGAGCGTCCCAGCCGCGATCGCGAGGCCGACCTCCCAGCCCGACCCGCCGACCTCCGCGACACGGGGCCCGGTGAAGATCGCGGGGGCGTTGGCGCCGGCCAGGACCATCGCGAGCCCCAGCAGGAACCAGCGGTGCCGCGCGACGCCGGCGCGCGCGCCCTCGAGGAGGCCCGTCTGGGCGCCGACCGCAACCCCCGTCCCGGACCGGAGCTCGCCCCGCAGGCGTGCCGAGACCGCGACCGCCCCGAACAGGCACAGCCCCACGCCCAGCACGCCGGGTGCCGCCCAGCCGAGCGGCGTGAAGGCGACGACCGCACCGACGAGGACCACGACGAGCATGTAGGCCGTCGACGCCCCGACGCGGACCCGAGCGAACCGCGAGCGGCTCCCGCCGAGCCGGGTGAGCGCGAGCGAGTCGGTCAGCGGCACGAACGCGGACGCCACCGCCGCCCAGGCGAGGTACGCGACCGCGACCACCGGGAGAACGCCGACGGCGTGCCCGGCGGCGATCGGGGCCGCGAGCAGGAACGAGACGACGAGGACGCGCCGCCGCCCGTGCCGGTCGCCCAGCCGTCCCCAGGCCGGGGCGGTGAGCAGCGTCGCCACGGCCGCCACCGCCGCGAGCGGCCCGACGAGCGCCGGGGACAGGCCGTCCGAGATGAGGATGATCGTCGCGAACGGAGCCACCACGCCGTTGATCGAGCCGCGGACGAGCATCAGGGCGAGCACTCGCAGCGTGACCGCCTCGGGCGCGATGGGCGTTGCGCTCCTCATGGGCACCACAATGCCCCACCCCGGGAAGCGGCGCCGCTCCCTTCGCGGCCCAGCGGTCCGTGACGCCGTGCCCGCGGGACCCTCGAGGACTTCGCCCGGTCGTGACGTGGTGTCCGGCCCTGCGACCCGGCCGCGCCGCGTCCATCATGGGCACGGTGGAGCCGATGGAGCCCACCGAGGAGGCGCACATGTCGGGGACCGTCCTCATCATCGGGACGCTGGACACCAAGGCGGTCGAGTTCGCGTACATCCGCGACCTGATCGCCGCCCGCGGGCACGCGACGATCCTGCTCGACGCCGGGGTGGACGAGCCGAGGCTCACCCCCGACATCGGCGCCGAGCGGGTGGCGGCGGCGGGTGGCACCACGATCGAGGCGCTGCGAGCTGCCCACGACCGCGCCACGGCGCTGGCCGCCATGTGCGCCGGGGCCCGTGCCGTGGCCCTGGAGCTGCTCGCGGAAGGCCGGTTCGACGGCGTCATCAGCCTGGGTGGCTCCGGCGGGACCGCGATCGCGACGGCGGCCATGAAGGCTCTCCCGGTCGGGATGCCCAAGGTGATGGTCTCGACCATGGCCTCGGGCGACGTGAGCGCCTACGTCGACGTGAAGGACATCACGATGATGTACTCCGTCGTCGATGTCGCCGGGCTGAACCGGCTGTCCCGGCGGATCCTGGCCAACGCCGCCGGCGCCGTGTGCGGCATGGTCGAGCAGGCGATCCCCGCGGCTGAGGACAAGCCCCTTCTGGCGGCGACGATGTTCGGCGTCACGACCCCGTGCGTGACCCGGATGCGCGAGACGCTCGAGGGCGCGGGCTACGAGGTCCTCATCTTCCACGCCGTCGGCAGCGGTGGCCGGGCGATGGAGGCCCTCATCGCGGACGGGTTCGTCGCCGGGGTTGCGGACGTCACGACGACGGAGTGGTGCGACGAGCTCATCGGTGGTGTCCTCTCCGCCGGGCCGGAGCGGCTCGATGCCGCGGCCAGGGCCGGCATCCCCCAGGTCGTGTCGGTCGGTGCCCTCGACATGTGCAACTGGGGCGCGATCGACACGGTCCCACCGCAGTTCAGGGACCGGAACCTCTACCGGCACAACCCCCAGGTGACGCTCATGCGGACGACCCCCGGGGAGAACGCGGAGCTGGGCCGGATCATCGCGACCAAGCTCAACGCCGTGACGGGCCCCACCGCCCTGTTCCTGCCCCTGCGGGGCGTCTCCATGGTCGACGCGGAGGGGATGCCGTTCTGGTCGCCCGAGGCCGATGCCGCCCTGTTCGACGCGATCCGCGCCACGGTCGACCCCGCGAGGGTGGAGCTGGTCGAGCTCGACCTGCACATCAACGACCCGGCATTCGCCGACGCGATGACCGACCGCCTGCTGGCGATGCTCGCCGAGCGCTGACCGGCCAACCGCCATCCACCCCGCCATCCACCACTCGCGTCCCAGGGAGCACAAGACATGCCGTTCATCCAGCGCGCCGAGCTCGAGCGCCGCCTCCGCGCCAACATCGCTGCTGGCATCCCCATCGTCGGCGCCGGTGCCGGCACCGGGATCTCGGCCAAGATGGCCGAGGCCGGCGGCGCCGACATGGCGATCATCTACAACAGCGGCCGCTACCGGATGGCCGGCCGCGGCTCGCTCGCCGGCATGCTGGCCTACGGCGACGCCAACGGCATCGTCGTGGAGATGGCGGCCGAGGTCCTGCCGGTCGTCAGGACCATGGCCGTCCTGGCCGGCATCAACGGCACGGACCCGTTCCGGATCATGAAGGTCTTCGTGCGCCAGCTCAAGGAGATGGGCTTCGACGGGGTCCAGAACTTCCCGACCGTCGGCCTCATCGACGGCGACTTCCGCAGGAACCTCGAAGCCACCGGCATGGGCTACGACAAGGAGATCGAGGCGATCTCCGAGGCGAGCAGGGCCGACATGTTCTGCTCGCCCTACGTCTTCGATCCGGACCAGGCGAAGGCAATGGTCGCGGCGGGCGCCGACCAGCTCGTCGCCCACGTGGGCCTCACCACCGCGGGCTCGATCGGGGCTGACGTCGCGTTCACGGTGGACGAGGCGATCGACAAGGTCATGGCGATGGCCGAGGCCGGCCGCAGCGTGCGCAGCGACGTCATCGTGCTGTGCCACGGCGGCCCGTTCGACGAACCGGCGCAGGTGGGCCAGGCCCTGCTGCGGATGCCCGGCATCCACGGGTTCTTCGGCGCCTCCTCGGTCGAGCGGCTCCCCACGGAGCGAGCGATCAAGGGGCAGGTCGAGGCGTTCAAGAAGCTCGCCGTCGCGGGCTGATCAGGCGCGACGGCGAGCATCGACTGGCGTGGGCGCGGGCTCCTACCCCGGCTGCCCGAACCGCCTGGGTCCGATGCGGAACGGCCGCATCATCTCGTTGTCCTCGTGCTCGACGATGTGGCAGTGCCAGACGAACTGGCCGCGATTGGCGAACGTGGCCTTGATCCGCGTGACCTCGCCCGGGTAGGCGATGACCGTGTCCTTCCTGCCACTCTCCCAGGCCTCTGGCCTCCGCTTCTCGCCCGTCGGCTGCAGCGGCACCGCCGGCTCGCCGGTGAGGGGGTCGATGGCGAGCAGCTCGCGGTTGAGGACCTCGAAGGTCACCTCGTGGACGTGCATCGGGTGGGCGTCGCCGGTGGTGTTGTAGAACTCCCAGACCTCGGTATCGCCGACGGCAGGGTTCTCGGTGACCGGGTTCATCCACAGGTAGTCGACCGCGTTGCCGGCAATCGCGGTACCGAGGACGGCAGCCACGGGACCGTCGACCACTTCACCGCTGCTGGCGAATCCGGAGCCCATCTTCTCGATGAGCGCGAGCGGGCGCGTCCGGTCCGCCCTGGGCAGCGGAGCGATGGCCGGCAGCCGGAGGAACCTGGGCGGTGTCGTCGGGTCGGCTGCGACGGCCGGCACGACGCGGAACTGCAGCACCTGGCCGGTCGTCTCGTCGTCGGCGATCGGGAAGGTGACGCCGGGGATCCCCCCACCGAACGGCTCGTCGGGGCCGACGTTCCGCAGGACGTGGTTGCCGACCGCCACGTTGCTGAAGTCCACGATGACGTCGGCCCGCTCGGCGAGGCCCAGGAGGAGCCGGTTGTCGTGGTTGGCGGTGATGTTGACGGGCGTCGCGAGGAAGCCGCCCTCGTTGCCGATCTGCCAGACCTTGACGCCCGGGATGTCGTTGAAGTCGAGGATCAGGAACCGCGACTGGCAGCCGTTGAGGAAGCGAAGCCGGTAGCGGCGCTTCTCCACCACCTGGTACGGCCACGTGCTCCCGTTCACCATGATCGAGTTCCCGAAGAACTCGGGGTTCCAGATCGGCGAGAAGGCCTCGCCGCCCATCGGGTCCTGTCCGGGCAGGTACGGTCCGGTGATCCCGTCGAAGAACTCGCGTGTGTCCGGGTAGAACAGCGAGCCGTCCGCGTTGAAGCTCCGGTCCTGGATGGCGATCGGGATCTCGTAGTAGGTCCTGGTCGACGGGAAGGGGTCGCCCGATTGCGGCGCGGGCCCGGGCAGGACGGCCGTGTGGCCCGTGCGCATGTCGTCCACGGCGCCGTCGCCGGCGGGGCCGCCGCGGATCAGGTAGAAGCCCGCCGGGCCCGCGTAGACGTTCAGCCGGGTCATCCCAAGGGTGTGGTCGTGGTACCAGATGGTCGAGGCGCGGTTGAGGTTCGGGTACTCGAACCTCGCGTACCCAGGACCCCAGGTCGCGCCGTTGGCGAGTGCTGCGCGGAGCTTGAAGAACCGGTACCAGGTGCCCTCGGTGGCGTAGCCGGGCGGGATGTCCCGGGCGGCCGGCAGGTACCAGGCCTCCGGATAGCCGTCGCTCTCGTCACCGACGCCGACGGCCCCGTGGAGGTGGCTCACCATCGGGACCGGCCCCGTGTACCGGCCCGGCGTCGTGTCGAACGTGGGGCGGGTGTCGCGGCCGTCGACCCCGCCGGCCGGGTTCGCCCAGTGGAGCGTCGGATCGACGGGCAGGAGATGCGGCAGGTACTTGCCATCGGCATCGATCAGGTCGTTGATCCACTTCACCTCGACCGGACGCCCCGCCCTGGCCTCGATCGTGAGCGAGGGTGCGTGGTGGAGCAGCAGGCCGCCGGAGACGCCGGACTTCACCGCTCCGTAGCCCCAGACCGTCGTGGCGGGCAGGCCTGCCGGCAGGATCTGCTGTGCGAACTGGCGCACGGAGATCTCGTACAGGTCACCGATCTTGCCGTCTCTCATCCGCTTCGTGCCGGCGCGCGGCATGACCGGCGGGATCAGCAGCGGCGTCACGAACTTGTCCACCGTCAACGGATCGAGGGTCCCGCCCGGGATCGGGACAGCGTAAACGACGCGCACACCGTGGACCAGGGTCGACAGGTACAGGCTCGCGCCGGCAGCCGCCGACCCGTACAGGAACTGGCGCCTCGAGATTGGCATGGTTGGCCTCCGTGTCGATAAGGCTCGGTGTCGGGGGCGATTCGGACGGATCTCTTGTCGAGGCCCCGGGACGCTTCGAGTCTCGGTGGGGCACCGTGCGGCCGTCGCCAGTCTCGTGCCGCCCTGTCACCGTGAGGCGAGAGGGTCCCCGACCGCGAACCAGGCACGACTAAAACTAGTGACAGCCGTGATGCCGTCATCCGGGATCACACGGAGGACTTCACGGGAATCTGTCCTCCGTAGTGCCCTCTCCACGGATGGGCGATTACCGACCGATCCGGACGCCAAGGCTGCAGCGTCGCGAAGGAGGGCGATCTCGACGCCGTCGTCGCGCGGGCGATGCGGGTGCGCAGGGACGTCCCGGGCCGGTCGCGGTGGCTCCTCCACCCGGTCGTCGGGGTCCTCGCCCTGCTCGCGGTCGGCGGTGCCACGGAGACGGTCATCGAGTCGACCGACGGTGGTCGATCCGCCGATGGCGGCCAGCTCGTGGATGTCGGCGGGCACAGGCTGTTCATCGCGTGCTCCGGTACGGGGAGTCCGACCGTCGTCCTCGAGGGCGGCCTCGGCCAGGGTTCGGATTACTTCGCGCTCATCGCCCCTGCGGTCGCAACGACGACGCGGGTGTGCGCCTACGACCGGGCCGGCCGCGGCCGGAGCGAGTCGGCGACCGGCCCCCAGGACGGTGCGGCCATCGCCCGCGACCTCCACGCGCTTCGCGCGGCGTCGGGCAACCCGGGCCCGTACATCGTCGCCGGCCACTCCTCGGGCGGGGTGTATGTGCGCTTCTCCGCGGCCGCGTACCCGGACGAGGTTGCCGGGGTGATGCTGCTCGACGCGCAGACGCCGCACGCGGCGCCCGTGCGGTCCGGCGGCACAGCCCTGACGCCCGGCGCCTTGCTCGCTGAGGTGCCAGCAGGCTCGCGTGCCGTTGCACAGCCCCATTTCGCGCATCCCGTCCCGGTAGCAGTAACCAGAGCGGGGGAGGTCGCGGTCATCGTCGTCGATCCACGATGGAGCGCGGCTGTGTCGGCCGGCTGCCTGAGGTAGGATTCAGAGGTCGCGAGAGCGATCCGCATCCAGAGCGCCGGAGAGTCTCAGCTCGACGAAGGCGCGGCAACCACCGACCCAACCCGGGGCCGGTACGGTGCCAAGGCTGTACCGATGCGGCAGGGTCCAGAAGTCGGGCTGACGGCGCAGCATTGCGCTCGTCGAGCCGGCCGATGGGCTCCCATCGCAGCAACTGATGGGAGGGCATGCCAGTGGTCGACGCCATCGATCCGGCGCCGAACAGGCATCCATACGCGCGCATCGCCACCTCGGAGTCCGTCACCGAGGGGCATCCCGACAAGGTCTGCGATCTCATCTCGGACGCGGTCCTCGACGCCCACCTGGCGCTCGATCCCGATGCCCGCGTCGCCTGCGAGACCGTCGCCGCGGGCAACGCGATCTGGGTCCACGGCGAGATCACGTCCACGGCCCGGGTGGACATCGAGGCGGTCGTCCGCGGCATCGTCCGCGACATCGGCTACACGGACCTCGCCTTCGGCCTCGACGCCGCCACCTGTGACGTTCACGTCGGGATCCGCCCGCAAGCGCCCGAGATTCGGGACGCCGTGAGCCGGGCGGGGTCGGCCGACCCCTTCGACGCCGTCGGTGCCGGCGACCAGGGCCTGATGTTCGGCTACGCGACCGACGAGACGGCCACGCTCATGCCGCTCCCGCTCGATCTCGCCCACCGCCTCGCCCGCCGTCTGGCGGACGTCCGCCGCGACGGCACGCTCCCGTACCTGCGCCCCGACGGCAAGACCCAGGTCACCGTGGGCTACGACGCGGATGGGGTTCCTGCCGGGATTGTCGCGGTCGTCGTGTCGGCGCAGCACGGTCCGGACATCGGGCTCGACCGGATCCGTGGCGATCTCCGCCGCGAGGTCGTGGGTCCGGTCATTCCGGCCGCACTCGTGCACCCGGAGACCGCGTTCCACCTCAACCCATCGGGCTCGTTCGAGATGGGCGGTCCGACCGGGGATACGGGACTGACCGGCCGCAAGATCATCGTGGACACGTACGGCGGTGCCGGCCACCACGGCGGCGGCTGCTTCAGCGGCAAGGACCCGACGAAGGTGGACCGCTCCGGCGCCTACGCCGCGCGCCAGGCCGCGAAGTGGCTGGTGGCCAACGGTCTCGCCCGGCGGGCCGAGGTCTCGGTCGCCTACGCGATCGGGGTCGCGGCGCCGCTGGCGGTCAACGTCGAGTCGTTCGGGACCGCGGCCGCGGGCCGCAGTGACACCGAGCTCTCTGCGCTGGTGTCCTCAGCCTTCGATCTTCGCCCGGCGGCGATCATCGCGCGCCTCGGGCTGCGGCGGCCGATCTACCGCCAGGTCGCCGCCTACGGCCACTTCGGCCGTGACGACCTCGACCTGCCCTGGGAGCGGCTGCCATGACGACTCGCGCTGTGACACACAGGTGGCACAAGCTGTGCCGATGATCTGAACGGCCCCGGTTCGGCGACGGCGGCTACCTGCCGGACCTGGGCGACGACGAGGTCGACATCGCCCTGATCTCGCTCGAGTCAACCACCGGCGACGTCATCGCCTTCCGGGCGACACCGGTCGCGGACGGGATCCGGTACTCGGTCGTGG
>JANNHX010000584.1:0-9358 GCA_031404615.1 Chloroflexota bacterium | reverse complement strand
GAAATATGGAAAACTTCAGCCGGATCCGAAAAACGGGATCGCACGACACTTGATCCAATGCAACACAACTGTCACGCATGGCAACGACACTACCGCCACTGGGGCAAGCACCTAGTTCTTGGCGCCCCGAATGGCCTGCACTGACCTCTGCGCCCCAACCACGGCAAGCAACGACTTGGCGCGGGTCGTCCCGACGTACAACGTCTCCCAATTCACCTCGTCCACGGGGTCATCGCCAACCCAAAGGCTCGCGGACCGCGCCACAGCTGTGGAAGAAGACCTTCGCGTCCGTCCGTGCGTGGAGGTAGTCGAACAGCTCGCGGTGGAGCGGCTTGACCAGCTCGCGGTAGGTGCGCGGCGCGAACAGCGTCCGGTCCTGGCCGCCGAGGTCGTCCGCCTCGACCAGGACGTCGACCGCGTCACCCACCTCCGGCAGCGCCCGCTCCCAGTAGGCAAGCTTGACTTCGAGGACCCGCTCCATGACCCGTCGGGCGAGGTCCGGGTCCGAGGCGAGGTCCATGTACCCCTCCTCGAACCCGCGGATCTTGAACAGCCCCTCGGTGAGCCCGCCGCAGATCGACCCGACCGCGACCGCCCGCCCCTCCGCCGCGATCCGCCGCGCCTCGTCGCCCATGCCCGCGGTCCGGGCCGGGTCGGCGGCGTCCGGCCAGGCGTAGGCGTCGACCGCCGCCAGGTCGATATCGCCGACCAGCGGAGGCGCGTAGGCGTCGTAGTACATGCCGCCGTCGATCGGCATCCGCCGGCCCACGCCCCACTCGTCGGTGTACGTGTGGTGGCCGTCGCGCTCGACGATCTCGCGGCGGTAGCCGGACGAGCCGCGCGGGCTCACGAGCCGGACGTCCGCCTCCATCGCGTCGAGGACGTCGGGCTCCACCTCGGCGAGCTGCTGGGTGAGGTCCGCGATGCGCGCCGTCCGCGGCTCCAGGCCAAGCGCGGGGCGCAGGCGCTCGTACGCGCGGGCGTGGATGCCCGTGACGCGGGTGCCCCCGAGGTCGAACGGGACCCGGTCCGGCTCGCGGTGGGACAGGGCGGCACGGACGCGGTCGCGAGGGGTCATGGCGCGAGGAGCCTCAGTAGCCGACGGAGGGCATGTAGGCGCCCTCGGGCTCCTGGTACAGGCCGATGGTCATCATGTTGGTGACGAAGAAGATCCGCAGCCCCACATCGAGGCACCAGCGGAAGAGGTCGTTGTTGGAGAGCGGGACGAGGAACCCGGGCGTCCCGAAGTCGTCCGCCTCGCAGATCAGCGCCCGCAGGTCGTCGTTGGTCTCGGCGACGGAGTGCGCGAAGTAGCTGATCTGCGTGGTGTAGCCGGTGATCCGGCCCAGGCGCTCCACGACCCGGGCGGTGCCGGCCTCGATCGCCTCACGGACCTCGCCCACCCGGGCGTGGCCGTGGACCCGGACGCACAGCGAGTTGCAGGCGTACTCGTCGTCGGGCGTCGCCGGGCGCACGGCATAGCCCGGGAGCGTGCGACGGAGCGGTGTCCCGTGCATGGCCGCGAACGAGCCGCGGACCTCCATGCCGAGCTTGGCGTAGAGGCTGAGCGAGCGGTTGTGGTACGCGATCTGGACCAGCCGCACGCCGGGCGCGTTCCGTGCGTGGGCCCGCCCCAGCATGGCCTCCATGAGCTTCCGTCCGACGTGGTGGTCCTGGGTCGTGGGGTCCACGCTCACGGGCCCGATGGCGGAGATGGTCCCGCGCTCGTCGAGGAAGCTGGAGCCCAGGATCCTGCCCTCCTTCTCCGCGACGACGCCGTAGATCTGCGGGTGGTTGATGAGCCAGCGGATTGGCGCGGAGGCGGCCTCGACCGTCGGGAAGTCGTGCGGGAAGCCGTGCTGGTCCGCCACGGTGGCGAACGCCTCGTAGCAGATGCGCCCCGCCTCGGCCCAGTCGGCATCGACCGCCTCGCGGATCGTGACGCCCACCCCTTCGCGAACCATCGTGTCCATGTGAGCCCTGATCCTCCTAGCGGGCCGCGGCCGCGAGCGGGGATAGCGCCGGCTCACCACCCGTTGGCGTGTAGTAGCGGCGGTACTCCCCGGGCGACATGGCGCATGACCGGTAGAACACCTTGTAGAACTGGTTGAGGTTCGTGTAGCTGACCGCCCGGGCGATCTCCGAGACCGAGAGGTCCGTCGAGAGCAGCAGGCGCTTCGCCTCGGCGACCCGGACCTGGGTCACGTACTCCTTGAAGCTGACGCCGGTGACGTCCTTGAACACGTGCCGGACGCGGGACGGGGAGACGTGCACGACCTCGGCGACGTCGTCGAGCGTGATGCTCTCGCGGCAGTGCCCGTCCACGTAGGCGAGGACCGGCCGGATCTGCTCCCGGCGGTCCGCGGCGGCGCGAGTGGCGCCGGCGGTCACGGTGGAACCCTTGTCGCGGTTGACGAGCGCGAGGGCCATCCGCAGCGTGGCGTCCGCGAGGTGACGCTCCGCGGGCTCCCGCCGCTCATGGATCTCGCGCAGGCTCCGCAGGACGGGCGCGACGCCGACGGCGAGCTCCGTCGTGCCGCGCACCCGAGGCGACCAGGACCGCTCGTCGACGCGGAACGGCGCCAGGTAGCCGAGGTCCATCTCCCGGCAGCCGGGCCCCGCGAGCAGCTCCGGACGGAACAGGACGAGGAGCAGGCGCAGGGGCGTCCCCTGGTCCGCCAGGGCGACGTGCGGCTGGGAGTTGTCGATGAAGAAGACGTCGCCCCGCTCGGCAGGGAGGCTGCGGCGGCCGAACATGAACGTGCCGCTCCCATCCTCGACCAGCGCGACCTCGAAGTGGTCGTGCCAGTGCATGGGATCCGCGTCCCCGCGCACCGTGTACTCGAGCACCGCGAGCGGGAACTCGGGCTCCATGTCCTGCTGCCAGACGTAGACGGCCATGGCCTGACCGTCGCAGGCGGCAGCCGCATCGGACAGGGCCACATGGAGGATTTCCGGTCCGACCTCCGGGACCCGCGACCGCTTCTGCCACTTCATCGACCGTGACTGGCATTGCCGCGAGGGGCGGCCGGCCCGAGCATCAGGACCAGCACCCGGTCCCAACGTCGCCGCCTGCCCGCCACCCGCAGGAGCACCCCCACCATGGCTTTCCCGAACCTGTTCAGCCCGCTCCAGCTGGGGAACCTCACGCTCCCCAACCGGATCGTCCACGTCCCCACGGACATCAGCTCCAGCCATGCTGACGGCGAGGTCAGCGAACGCGACATCCACCACCACGGGAACATCGCGAAGGGCGGGACCGGGTTCGTCATCGTGGGCGCCACGACGCCGGACGCGGCGACCGGCCGGCCGACGGTGACCTGCCTCGTCGCAGACGGCGACAACTACGTCCCGGGCCTCGCCCGCCTGGCCGAGTCGATGCACCGCTACGGCGCGAAGACCGCCGTCCAGCTCCAGCACCCCGGGCGCCAGTGCGCGATCCCGCGCTACAACACGCTGGGGGCCACGGACCGGGTCCTGAAGCTGCCGTGGTCCGCGGGCCACGAGATCGTCTACGAGAACGCCGAGGAGAAGGGCAAGGAGATCCGCGAGGCGTCGATCTCCGAGATCCTCGAGCTCGTCGACCTGTTCTCCGAGGCCGCCTGGCGGGTGAAGCAGGCCGGCTTCGATGCCGTTGAGCTGCACGCCGCCCACGGCTACCTCCTGTCCGAGTTCATGTCGCCCTACCTCAACATGCGCACGGACCGGTTCGGCGGCTCGTTCGAGAACCGGATGCGGTTCCCGCTCGCGGTCATCGACTCGATCCAGCGCAAGTGCGGCAAGGGCTTCCCGGTGCTCGTCCGCTACTCGTTCGAGGAGTGGTGCCCGGGCGGGCGTGACATGGAGGAGGGCCTCGAGACCGCGCGTGTCCTGGAGCGGGCCGGCGTCGCCGCGCTGGACCTGTCGCAGGGCATGCAGGAGTCGCCCGGCGCGGGGTTCGACCCGATGCAGTACCCGCAGGGCTGGGCGACCTACGCCGCCGAGGCGACCAAGAAGGTCGTGAGGATCCCGGTCATCACGTCGCACTCCCTCCGCGACCCGGACTACTGCGAGCAGATCCTGGCCGAGGGCAAGACCGACCTCGTGGGCCTCGCCCGCCAGCTCCTCGCTGACCCCTACTGGCCGGTCAAGGCGAAGTACGGGAAGACGAAGTCCATCCGCAGGTGCATCTCGTGTCTCGGCGGCTGCTGGCAGGAGTCGCTGATGGCGAAGCACGAGATCGCGTGCTCCATCAACGCGGCCTGCGGCCAGCCGGCCTACGACGACATGACCCGGACCGGGAAGCCCGTGCGCGTCGCCGTCGTGGGCGGTGGCCCGGCCGGCATGGAGGCCGCCCGGATCGCCACGGAACGAGGGCACCTCGTCACGCTCTTCGAGCGCTCCGGCGAGTTGGGCGGCGCCATGAAGTACGTGTGCATGGTCCCGGGCAAGGAGAAGATGCGCTGGTACCTGGACTGGATCCGGGACCAGATCCTCGATCTCAACGTGGAGATCCGGCTCAACCACGCGCCGACCGTCGACGAGCTGCGCGGGTTCGACGTCGTCCTCAACGCGACCGGCGCCGCCTCGTACGTGCCGCCGGTCCACGGCGACGCCTCGAAGGTCGTCCCGTTCGAGGAGACGATGGCCTGCCCCAGGGTCGCCTGCGAGTGCCATCCCGGCGCCCGGAAGATGCGCAAGCTGGGCCAGCGTGTGCTGCTGTGGGGCGACTCCTACGCGGCAGCCGACACCGCGGCGTGGCTGGCCGACATCGGGCGTGAGGTCACGATCGTGACCGAGAACCGCGACTTCGCCGCCGACTGCGAGGTCATCCACATGTACGTCCTGCGGAAGCGCTTCGCGCAGACGGACGCGGAGGTCCTCTCATCCCGGCCGTACAAGCACCCGGTCACCGTGATCACGTCCACGACCGTGGGCGAGATCCGCGAAGGGTCCGTCGTCCTGGTGGACAAGGACTTCAACCGGACGGAGCTCGAGGTGGACGACATCGTGACGTGCCACCAGCGGCCCGTCGTCGCGCTCTACGACGAGCTGCGTGCGGCCGGGGTCCAGGTCCTCAACGTGGGCGACTCGGTGTCGCCGCGCAACCTGTACCACGCCGTCAAGGAGGGGTCCGCGTTCGGCCTGGCCGTGGACCAGCACCTCCTGTTCAACTCCAACGGGGCGATCCTGGACGACCTCCCCATCGACGTCCTGGCCCAGCTCACCCGCGAGGATGGGCCGTCGTACACCGCCAAACGGATGCTGGAGCTCGCGGGCATCAGCACCGAGTAGCGAACGTTCTCGCGTCCCCTCAGCCCGGGCGGTCGATATCCCCCCATCGGCCGCCCGGGTTCAGTCATATCCGGGGCAGGATCCGCGGCCGGGGGCACACCGGCTCATCCCGAAGTCGCGGCGTCCTCCACCTCGAACCGCACGTCCAGCGCGTAGCGGTCCCCCGGGTACCGCGACTCGGTCGCCTCCACCGGGCGCCCGCCGACGTCCGCGATCACCCGCCGCTCCACGAGCAGCGGCGCCCCGCGCGCGACCCCCAGGAGCCGCACGTCCTCGGGTGTGGCGGCCTCCGCGGTGATCGTCGCGTTGCCGCGCCGGAGGTGGAGGCCGGCCGCGGCGAGCGCCTCGTGGAGCGACCCACCCTCGAGGTCCGCCGCCATCACCTCGTCGGCGATCCGCCGCACGAGAACCGCGGTCTCCAGGGCGATGGGCTCGCCGTCGGCCAGGCGCAGTCGCCGCACCACGACCACCGGCTCCGTTGGCCGCAACCCCAGCGACGCCGCCTCCGCCTCGGTCGACGGCCGGATCTCGCGTGCCAGCAGCCTCGACGACGGCACGCGACCCAACCGCGTCATCTCGTTGCTGAAGGCCATCAGCCGGTCGGCGTGGCGGTGCGCGGGTGGCGCCACCGAGAACGTGCCGCGACCCGGGATCCGGTTGACCAGCCCGTCCTCGGCCAGGCGCTGCATCGCGTTGCGCGCGGTCATGCGGGAGACGCCGAACTCCCGGCACAGCTCGCCGTCGGACGGGAGCCGCTCACCCGGGGGCATGGACTCCAGCCTCGCCCGCAGCGCCAGCTCGATCTGGCGGTAGTGCGGCAGCCAGGCGGTCCCCTCCATCACGCGGCCATCAGGCGAGGCCAGCCCGTTCGGCCCCGTGCACCGCCGCGCCGATCGATCCCGCCCACGTCCCGAGCTCGGCCGGCACGATCGTCACGTCGTCGATGGAGGTCGTGGTGACGCGCCGCCGGATCTCGTCGCGGATGGGCTCGAACAGCAGGTCGCCCGCCGCCGCCACGCCCCCGCCGAGGACGATCCTGTCCGGCGACACGACGGTGATCATGTTCGCGATGCCGATTCCAAGGTAGCGCCCCACGTCGCGCAACCCGCGGATCGCGCGCTCGTCGCCGGCGCGCGCTGCCTTCACCGCCGCCTCAGCCGTGGCGGTCCCGCAGGCCGCGGCGATCTGGTCGGCGCGCGCATAGGCCTCGACGCAACCGCGGTTGCCGCAGCCGCACCAGGGCCCGTCCGGGTCGATGGTCTGGTGCCCGATCTCGCCCGCGGTCCCGTCGTGGCCCTGGTGGACCTTGCCGTCGATTGCCAGCACGCCACCGACGCCCGTCCCGAGCGTCAGCCCGACCATCGAGGCGGCACCACGTCCGGCACCCAGCCGGAGCTCGGCCAGCCCGAACGCCCGGGCGTCGTTGATGAGGAACGCCGGGATGCCCGCAGCCTCGGACACGGGCCCCGCGACCGGGTGCCCGGCCCACGGTCCCGGCACGTTGACCAGGAAGCGCGTCGTGCCCGCGACCGGGTCGTAGAGCCCGGGGATGCCGATGCCGATGCTCCCGAGCGGCCCGTGCGCGGCGTTCGTGGCGACGGCGACCTCGCCCAGCTGGGCGGTGATCGCGTCCGGCACAGCCGCGGGGTCCGCCACGTACCGCGTCGGGACCTGCTCGCGGCTCAGCGCCGTCCAGGTGCCGCCGTCGTGCTCGACGACGGTCACCTTGAGGTTCGTCGCCCCGAGATCGAGCCCGAGGTGCCGCGTCGCCTCCGCCACGATCAGGACTCCGCCGTGACCCGGGTGTACGCCGCCGCGACCGCGACGATGATCGACCCGAACAGGACCTGGCGGATCGCCTCCGGGTAGCCCAGCGAGGACAGCAGCGACGTGATGACCACGAGGATCAGCGCCCCGACGATCGCGCCTCCGTACCCGCCGCGTCCACCCATGATCGAGGTCCCGCCGATCACCGCCGCGGCGACCGACGGCAGCACGTACGAGTCGGCCAGGGTGACGCTCGCGACGTTCGTGAGACCCGAGAGCAGGAACCCGGCGATGGCGGCCATACCCGCGGAGATCGCGTACAGGACGGCCAGCACCTGCCACGAGCGGGCGCCGGAGAGGCGCGCGGCGATCGGGTTGTCGCCGATGGCGTAGAGCAGCCGGCCGTACCCCGTCCTGCGCAACCCGACCAGGATCAGGGCCGCCAGCGGCAGGAACACCAGCAGGCTGTGCGGCACGATGCCCCACAGCGAGCCCGACCCGATCCAGCGGATCTCGGGCGGCGTACCCCCGCCGGTCTGGACCATGATCAGCTGCCACGCGTTGGCGAAGCCGAAGACGACGAGGCCCATGCCCAGGGTCATGATCAGCGGGTGGACCCGGAACACGCCGACACCGATGCCCGTGAGCAGCCCCGCGATCGCGGAGATGCCGAGGGCGATGGCCAGCGCGGCCCACAGGCCGTAGTCGCCGACCAGCGTCGCGACCAGGAACCCGGACATCGAGGCGACCGAGCCCACGGAGAGGTCGATGCCCCCGGTGAGCATCGTCAGGACCTGGCACCCGGCGAGGATGGCGAGCGGGACCGCCGTGCGGAGCATGACGCCGGCCCACGACGCGTTGACAATGCCCGGCCGGACCACCTCGGAGAGGAGGACCAGGACCGCGAGCAGCACCAGCAGGGGGATGGTGGGCCGGTCACGGAACAGGCCGCGCCATCCCGCCGCCGTCAGCCACCGGCTGCGCGTGCCGGGAGCACTCGGAGCGCCGGCGACGCTCATGCGCGTTCCCTCCGCATCTGGATCAGGCTGCCGAACATGACCACGGCGATCAGGGTCGCCCCGTTGGCGACGGTCGCGAGGTTGGAGTTGACGTTGAGGAACGTCATGTCGGTGCGGATCAGCTGGAGGATGATCACGGCGACGATGGGGCCGAAGACCCCGCCGCGGCCGCCGGCCAGGCTGACGCCGCCGAGGACGATCGCGGCGACGCTCTGCATCGTGTACTGGCCCGGGACCGGGCTGCCGATGCCGGTGCTCGCGGTGAGGCTCAGGCCCGCGAGGGCGGCGAACAGGCCCATGAACGCGTAGGCCGTGATCTTGGTTCGGCCAACCGGCACGCCGCTGCGATATGCGGCCAGCTGGTTGCTGCCGATGGCAAAGATCGAGAGCCCGAGGCGCGAGCGCCGCAGCGGGAGCCAGATCACGGACACCAGGACCACGAGCACGACCACGGCCTTGGGGAGCCACTCGATGAGCAGCGGGCCCTTGACCAGGTCCTTGAGCCAGCCCGCGGCCGCACCGCCGGGTGTCTTGAGGACGAGGAGCGCGCAGCCGGCCCAGACGAACGACATGCCCAGCGTCACGACGATGTCCGGGACGCGGGTCACGACGACGAGGCCGCCGTTGATCGCGCCGACCACCAGGCCCAGCAGGAGCACGCCGATCACGATCGGGATCGAGAGGTCCGGGTAGGCCTTCATAAGCGCGGCCGTGATCACGCTCATCAGGGCCATGATCGAGCCGATCGAGAGGTCGATGCCACCGCCGATCACGACGATGGCCTGCCCCACGGCGGCGAGCGCCAGCGGGAGCACCGCGTTGGCGAGGCTCTGGATGCCGGGCGGGCCGTAGCTCGGCTGGATGGTCCGGGTGAAGACGAGCAGCAGCGCGAGGAACGTCAGCAGCCCGATCGTCCAGGCGTTGTGCCGGAGCAGGCCGATCACGGCGTCGGCCGGGCGGGCTCGGGCGCCGTCGATCGTGCCGGTCCCGGCGCTCATCGGACCTCCTCCCCGGTCGCGTGCTCTGCGGGGGCGGGCTCTGCGGGGGCGGGCTCGACGGCGACCCCGGTGGCGGCCTCCGCCACTGCGTCGGCGGCCCGCTGCTCGGGCATCTGGGCATCAGCCTTGAGGTTGTAGGCGGCCCGCAGGAGCGCCACCTCGTCGGCATCGGCCGCGTCCAGCTCCGCCACCACGCGGCCGCCGAAGATGACGATGGCGCGGTCGCAGACGAGCCGCACCTCCTTGAGCTCCGAGGTGTACAGGAGCACGGCGGCGCCGGCCTCGGCCAGGTCGCGCAGG
>JANNHX010000583.1:0-4066 GCA_031404615.1 Chloroflexota bacterium | reverse complement strand
TCTGGATCGGGACGTCGGGCTACAACTATCCCGAGTGGAAGGGGCACTTCTATCCGGCCGACCTCCCAGCGTCGAAGATGCTGCCGTATTACGCCAGCCGCTTCCGAACGGTCGAGATCAACTACACCTTCTACCGGATGCCGACCGCCAAGGCGGTCGACGGCTGGCTGGCGGCGACGCCGGACACCTTCCGATTCACGCTGAAGGCGCCGAAGCGGATCACCCACGACCGCCGGCTGAAGGCCATGCGAACAGCTCGCCGGACATGCTCCGGCGCCTCGAGACGATGATCCTGATGTCCGGCTACGACCTGCCGCTGCGCTCGATCCGGGAGCAGATCGCCTCGGCCGTCGACCTCATCGTCCACACGGCCCGCATCGGCGACGGCACGCGCAAGATCATCAACATCACCGAGGTCTACGGGATCGAGGACGACCAGATCCTCACCCAGGACATCTTCGAGTTCAAGCAGACCGGTGTCGACGAGCACGGCAAGATCGTGGGCACGCTCCAGCCGACCGGCATGCGGCCCACGTTCATGCCCAAGTTCAAGGCGAACGGCATCGAGCTGCCCGAGGGCGACTTCGGCATCCTGCCCGAGGACCCGGAGCATCCGGTCAAGACGCGCATGGGCAAGGGCCGCTCCATCGGCATCGACCAGGGCAACCCGGCCTTGGCGCCGAAGATCACCATCGGCCTCGGCAAGGCCGTAGAGGCCGGCGGCATGGTCTACCTGTCTTCCGTGGGGCCCGTGGTCCCAGAGACGGGCCGCCTCGCGGGCGACACGATCCGGGTGCAGGCGCAGCAGTGCCTCGAGAACCTCCAGGCTCGCCTGGAGGAGGCCGGCACGTCGATGGACAGAATCGTGTGGGCCAACTGGTGCCTGCGCGACCCGGCGGAGTTCGAGCCGTTCAGCGAGGAGTGGGTCAAGGCCTTCCCGGGCGACGCGCCGGTCGGCCAGGGCACGATGATGCCGCCCCAGCAGCGCCGCGTGGGCTTCCGGATCTCGATCGGGGTGATCGCGGAGGCGTAGCCCCGGCACCGGGCGTGTCGCCGGGCCCCTCCTGATTGCGATCTGCATCAGATTCGCCGTCTCCACGCGGGGATCGCGTGACGAAACCCGGGTTTCGGGTCCCGGGCCCTGCGCAGGAGGGCCGATCCTGATGCATATGGCGATCACGGGACCCCGGACGCCGTCCGCATCCAGGGCAGCCCGCGATCGGGCACCGGACCTAGGACTGCGATCCCCGGGACGGCGGCCGGTCCCAGCGGTGCGCCCGGAGCGCCCCCACCAGCTCCGGCGGCAACGGCCCCGCGTCGGCCGCGGCGATGTTCGCGGCGAGGTGCGCCGGCGTGCGCATCCCGGGGATCACCGTCGTCACGTCCGGGCTCGAGAGGATGAACCGCAGGGCCATCTCGGCCATCGTCATCCCGTCCGGCACCACTGCGCGGAGCGCCTCGGCCCGCGCCACCGTCTCGCGCAGGTTCCCAGGCGAGAAGTAGGTGTTGCGCCAGTCCCCGTCGGGCCATCGGCTGTCCTCGGTCAGCTCGCCGGTCAGGCTGCCCTCGTCGAGCGGCACCCGCGCGATGACCGCGACGCCCAGCTCGCGACAGGCCGGGAACAGCTCGTCCTCCGGCGACTGGTCGAAGACGTTGTAGACGACCTGGACGCTGTCGATCAACCCGGTCCGGAGCGTGCGCAGCACGTTGGCAGGCTCGCGCCGGTTGACGCTGATGCCGACGTGTCGTATCAGGCCCTCACGCTTGAGCGCCTCGACCGCACGCTGCCAGCCGGCGTCGTCCGCCCAGTCGTCCTGCCAGACGTGAAACTGCACGAGGTCCACCGACGGCGTCCGGAGCTTGCGCAGCATCCCCTCGATCGAGGCGCGGATGTGGTCCGGCGGGAAGGCGTCGCGGATCCGGCCGCCCGGGCGCGCCGGCCACTCCTTGTTCTTCGGCGGAATCTTCGAGGCGAGGAGCAGCTCGCGGTCCGGGTTCGCGGCCCGCAGGTCGCCCAGGAGCCCGTCGGTCGCGCCGTAACCGTAGACCTGGGCGGAGTCGAAGAAGGTGACGCCGGCGTCGACGGCCCGCTGCAGCACCGCAGCCGAGGCCTGCGCATCGGCGCCACTCCAGCCGCCGATCCCGCCGCCCATCCCCCACATGCCGACGCCGATCTCGGTGACCCGGCGCCCGGTGCGCCCGAACAGCCGCTCGCGCACGTGACCTCCTCGCGGGCACGGGCCCGCACGGGTGGGACTGTCTGTGGTGGGTTGGAGCGGGAGACGAGGTTCGAACTCGCGACATGCAGCTTGGAAGGCTGCCGCTCTGCCAACTGAGCTACTCCCGCGTGCCGAAAACCGTACCACGCGGGCGCACCCTGATCGAGTGGCGGCCGGCCGAGCCCGCACGGTTGGCGAGCCGAAGGTCCCGTGCGGCCGGGACCCACCCCTGCAGGACCGCCCCCGCGTGCGGCCATCCACGGTCCCTGCGGCCGTGGTCCGTGACGATCCGGCGGCGCAGGGTTGCCCCACAACCCAACGCACCACGCCGCCGCTCCGTCACGAGCGCGCGAAGGAGCCCCGCATGCGCACCGCCACCGCCGAGCCCGTCGTCGAGGTCGAGTCCACGGAGCACGAGGCGCTGCGGCTCGACTGCGCCGAGCGAGCCGCGATCCGCGAGCGCATCGGGAGCATGATCTGGGCCGGCGAGCGGGCCGCGATCCGCACCCGGATCGGGAGCATGATCTGGGCTCGTACGGTCCTGGACGAGCCGGCCGCGGGCGACCTCGCCGACCGCATCCTCGAGTTCGTCGAGACGAGGCTCCCCGCGCGGATCGACCGCTAGGTCCTGCGCCTCGCCATCGGAACGGTCTTCCGGGACGAGCGGGCGCACCACCGCCTCACCCAGGCCCTGGCATCGCCGCTCAGGCCGCCGCGACGTCGTAGCTGATCGACCTGATCGTGAACTCGCCATAGGTGAACGGACCCTCCGGCCGCGCGTAGACCGCCAGGCCACGGGTCGGCAGGCGCATGCCATCGATGACGCGGTAGTCGGAGAGTGGCGTGCTCCAGCGACGCGCCACGAGCCCGCCGTCCACGCTCTCCGGCCGGTCGTCCGACCAGAAGTCCACGAGCTCGTCGCGCTCGTTGAAGAGCAGCGTGGCCCGCACGGTCCAGCGCCCGTTGGTGAACATGACGGCGGCTGTCCGGTCGTCGACCACCTCCCACGCGAGGCGCGGATCCGTGAGCGCCCCGGGCGCGAAGACGCACAGGTCGTTGAGCACCGTCACCGTCTCGCCGCGGCTGATTCCGTCGCCCGCCATGTTCACGATCGTCGCGAGGCCGGCGAGGCGGACCTGGAACGTAGCCGCGTCGCCCTGGTAGAGATGCAGCGCCCGGACCGGGAGCCCGAACATGCGCGCCTTCATGAGGAACAGGCGGTGGGTCCGGGCGAAGCCGTTGACCTGCTCGCAGGTGGATCGCATCCCGGCCTCGCCGGGCTTGCGGCGCATCACGGCGTCGCACACCACGCGTACCCCGCGGGGTACGGGCCGCCCGACCGCGCCCGACGCGGCCACGTAGCGGCGCACGGGCGCCGGCATGCCCGCGAGGTCCGCCTCCGCCAGGATCGGCGCCGGTTCCTGGGACCGGGCCGCGGCCTCGGCGCGGAGCTCGTCGCGGACCGCCTCGGCCCAGCGCTCGTCGAAGGATCGTCCTGTCGTGCTCACAGGTGTGCGTCGGCCTCCGTGACCTGCACGATCAGGGCGCCGCGGGCCCACGGGAAAGCCGCCTTCACGCGATCCATGTCCTCGCCGGAGTCGACGATGGTGCCCGTCCCCTTCAGGGTGAACCCCTGTCCCGGTCCCTGCGACCCCTGCACCCGGCGCGATGCGACCAGGACCTGGATCGCCGGGTTGCGCCCCAGGTTCGCCTCCATCTGGCGGTAGTAGCCAGCGGGGATGACCAGGCGATCGTCCCCGATCCCGAGCGTCCGGACGTAGTCGCCCCACGTCGCCGTGATGTGCGGGCCATCCGGGCCCATCGTGACCATCGCCACGACCTCGGTC
>JANNHX010000582.1:0-2559 GCA_031404615.1 Chloroflexota bacterium | reverse complement strand
CGGCTCAGCCTTGGCGTGGGGTTGTTCGTGCAGCTGGTTGAAGGCTGTGACCACGCCGGCGTGACACGGGTGAGCCGGGCCGGCGCTGAGACGGTCGCCGCAAGCTCCGCGAAGGCGCGGCTGTGCGACCAACTCCAGTACGACCTCGACGAGGGTCCCTGCCTCGACAGCGTGCGCTCGCATCAGACCGTCGTGAGCAATGCCATCGCGTCGGACCCGCGGTGGCCCCGTTGGGGACCGGCCGTGGCCGAACGGTACGGGGTGGGCTCGATGCTGTCGCTGCTGCTGTACACCCACGGCGACGCCTCCGCGGGGCGGGGCACGGGACCCTGGGCCTGGAGCTCCTCGCCGCGGACTACGGGCTGGCACGGTTTGGCGGGGTCGTGCTGAGCGAGGCCGAGACACGCCGGGCGATCGGCCGGGCGGAGCGGTTGCGCGCCGCGCTGCTGCGCGTCCCGGTGGACGCGCTCGAAGACAAGGAGGTCACCGCGGGCCAGGCCGTGCGCCGCCCGTCCGACGGCCCCGCCGGCGAGCGTGGCTCGCGACGCGGATCGGGTCCCGGCGCGGACCTGCCGGACGCAGACGAGCCGGGCGAGACGGGCTCCATGCTCAACCGCATCCGGCGCGGTCCGTGAGCCGTTGGGGTAGGGTGGGCGCATGACGTCCCAGGCCTTCGACCCGCTCGCCCCTGCCCATCCCACCCGCATCGCCGTCGTCGGCACCGGCGCGGTGGGGTCCACCTTCGCCTTCGGGCTGCTGCTCTCCGGGCTCGCGTCCGAGATCGTCCTGTCGGACGCCAACGAGCGCAAGGCCGAGGGCGAGGCCATGGACCTGATGCACGCGGTGCCGTTCGCGCGGACCGCGCGCGTGTGGGCCGGGCCCATCAGCGACTGCCGCGGCGCGGCCGTGACGGTGATCGCCGCGGGTGCCGCCCAGAAGCCCGGCGAGACCCGCCTGGACCTCGTCCAGAAGAATGCCGCGATCTTCCGCCAGCTCGTGCCGCAGATCGCCGAGGCCAACCCCGACGGGATCATCCTCGTGGCGACGAACCCCGTCGACGTCCTGGCCTACCTCACCTATCGGATCTCGGGCCTGCCGGCGGAGCGGGTCATCGGCTCCGGCACGATCCTGGACACCGCCCGATTCCGGATGCTGCTCGCGGAGCACTACGGCGTCGACCCGCGCTCGGTCCACGCGCACATCGCGGGCGAGCACGGCGACTCCGAGGTGCCCGTCTGGTCGTCGGCGAACATCGCCGGCATGCCGATCGCGGACTTCGCCTCGGCCGCCGGCATGACCCACGACGACGAGGCGCTGCGCGAGATCTTCGAGGGGACGCGCGACGCCGCCTACCGGATCATCGAACGCAAGGGCGCCACGTACTACGCGGTGGCCGCGGGCCTCGTGCGCATCGTTCAGGCGATCCTGCGCGACCAGAAGACGGTGCTCTCGGTCAGCTCGCTGATCGGCGACTACTACGGCATCGACGACGTCTACCTCTCGCTGCCGACGATCGTGGGCCGGGGCGGCGTCGAGCGGACGCTGCGCCTCGGGCTCTCGGCTGAGGAGGCGTCCGGGTTGCGACGCTCCGCGGGGCTCCTGCGCGAGATGATCGACGTCCTGGGGCTGTAGCGAGGAAGGGCCGCGAACCGGCGGCCGACTCGGGGAGCAGCCGCGAACCGGCGGCCAGCCGCGGTCTCGCCGCACGCCAGACGCCATCGCCGCACGCCGGACGCCATCTGACCGACAATCGGGGCATGCCGAACCCCGCCGCTCTCCCCGTCACGACCACCGTCACCGTCTACGGCGCCGACTGGTGCGGCGACTGCCGCCGCACGAAGCGCTGGCTCGAGGCCTCAGGGATCGAGTGGACCTGGATCGACCGCGACGCCGACCCCGAGGTCCGGTCGATGCTTGCCGACGCGGGCTATCTCGCCATCCCCGTGGTCGTGCTGCCCGGCGGCGCCGTCCTCGTCGAACCCACCGATGGCGCCCTCGCCGCGGCCATCGGAGCCGCCGTCTGAGCACGTTGCTGGGGTTCCGGGCTCAACGTCGCGTACACTCCGGGAGGCCGGACGCCGATTCGATCCGGCAGCACGAGGTGTCCGTGAGGCTGACAGCACGAGCAGGGCGTCGTTCCGCCCGGGGGTCCCGCTAATGCCGCCGCGCAAGCGCAAGGTCTTCATCCCCCCGAAGAAGAGCGGGCCGCCGCGCCCCCAGACCGGCGTCGGCGCACCCCCGACCGGTATCCAGATCAACACCGCGGCCCTCGACGGTCGCGCGGGTCTGGCCCCCGGCGACAAGGTTCGGATCCTGGGCACGGGTCTCTACGCGGGTGAGCTCGCGGTCATCGAGAAGATGGCCGGCGGCGTCGTCCCCGCGGCCGTGGTCCGCACCGAGGCCGGCCGGTCGCGCACCGTCCGCACGGTGGACCTGGAGCCCGTCCACTAGCCGGTGAGGCTGCCGCGGGCTCCGATCCTGTCCGCGGCGGCTACTCCAGCCCGGCGGCGTCCAGCTCGTTGAGCAGCTCGTAGGCCTCGTCGCCCAGGAACTCGCGGG
>JANNHX010000581.1:0-9979 GCA_031404615.1 Chloroflexota bacterium | reverse complement strand
CCGCTCCAGGCCGCCATCGCCGAGCTCGCCGCTAACGCGGGAGTGCAGGCGATCGTGGGTGTCGACGCGGCCGGGGCTCGGAGAATCCGGCCGGTCGAACCACAGGGGAAGCTCGGGGCGGACCTGGGCGACGCACGCGGGGCGGGCGCCTACATCCCGTTCGTCGTGGTGACCGTCATCGACAGCCCAGCCGTCCCGTACGCCCCGGTCCGGGACGTGGTGCTGGGGATCCGCTGCTACGCCGGGTCCGACGCGGCGGCAGAGGCGCTGTGGCTAGCGGTCGAGGCCGTCTTCCGCGACCGCGGCGCGCGCGCCGCCGCGTCCGGCCTCGGGGTCTGGTTCTCATCGTGCCGCTCGATCGGACCCGATCGGGACCCCGCGCCACCGAACGGGACCGGCCAGCCGTTGTGGCACGGAACGGCCCGCTACCCCACCACCATCGCCAGCGTCGCCTAGTCAGAAGGAGGGCCGCATGTCCAACAGTCACGGATACAAGGGCAACCCGACCCTCTACGGGCTGCGGGCGCGCCAGGTTGCACGTCAGGAGGCCGAGTACGCGGCGGCCGTCCAGACGCTGGCCGCGGCTGAGGCTGCGGCGGCGGAAGCCATCCCGGAGGCGCTTGCCGAGGCCGGGGTCATCGTGCCGGTGGTTCGCCGGCGTCCGAAGGCCGCAGCGGCCACCAGTGAACAGGAGCAGCAGGCATGACCATCTCGTCCACGGACTACCTCTTCGGCCCGCCGTCGAGCCTCACGGTCGGCGGGGCCGAGATCGGGCCGTCCGAAGACCCCGCGACCCTCACCATCACCGAGGAGATCTGGGGCCCGGAGTTCCAGAACGCGGTTGGCCAGCTCGCGGGCCTGATGCGCGTGATCAAGGTCAAGGCGGAGCTCAGCACCAAGCTCAACAACCTGTCCCTTGCCATGCTCCAGGTGGCGCTGCACGGCGTCACGCCGACGGTCGGCACCGCGGCCGTCACGGCGCCGGGCCTGGCC
This sequence comes from Chloroflexota bacterium, assembly GCA_031404615.1. Lineage (GTDB taxonomy): Bacteria > Chloroflexota > Limnocylindria > Limnocylindrales > CSP1-4 > CAIXZV01. Next base: position 8,986 of record JANNHX010000581.1, on the reverse strand, counting down.
ACGACCCTCACCGCCGACGTCGCGGCAGGCGCCACGTCCATCGCGCTCACCGCCGCGACCAACATCGCGGATGGCAAGTTCCTCAAGATCGGGGACACCGCCGAGACGGAGATCATCAAGGTCGACCCGTCGTGGACGGCCGGCACGACCATCCCGCTGACGACGCCCCTGATCCGTGCCCACGACGCCGGCGATGCCGTGGTCATGGTCGACGACGCGGGTACCACGATCCTGCGCCAGCGGATCGGCTACATCCCGACGACCGACCACAAGGACGTCATCATGCAGGCGGTCGGCCCGGACGGCAGCCCGACGGTCGTCACGCTGTTCGACTGCCTCAACACCGCCGGGGTGACCATGGCGTTCGGCTCCAGCGAGTCGGCAGGCACGCCTGTCACGTTCACCGCCTACGGCGACATCGCCGACCCGACGCTCGCGCCCTACGCGATCGAGCGACTGACGGCCTGACCATGGCAGAGCCCACCCCGGAGGAGCTGAAGGCCGAGGAGGAGGTCACCCGGGGCCTCCTCCGGTTCGTCATCGACGGCGGCCCCCGGTTCGTCCCCGAGCTCAAGTGGCGCGCGAACGAAGCGTGGCAGGACAGGCACGAGTCCGTCTTCGTCGGGCTGGCCGGCCTCGACTCGGACACCCCCGAAGGACAGCGCGCCATGGCGGTCGCGGAGCGCGAGCTCGTGCTTGCCTACGACGTGACCGGGGCACTGGGCAACCTCGAGGACGCCACGGCCACCGAGATCGACGCGGCGTACCTTCGGCTCCTGGAGGTCTCCTACCCTTTAACGCAACGCCGGACGGCCCTGATGATGACGATCGTCCGGCGGGCCGTCGAGTCAGCCCTGGCGAACTCCACGAGTTCGCCCTCGCCTACTGGCACGTCACCGGCGACCCCCGAGACGCCCTCACGCTCCGGCAGGTCCATCTCTTCTGGCGCAAGGCGCAGGAACGCCTCGCCCGAGAGCAGCGGGAGCGCATGACAGAGATGTTCGCGGCCGTCGGTGATGCCCTGGCGCACGCCCTCCTGCGGGCCGTATCCGTCACGGTGGAGAGCCTGCCGACGCCCCAGCGGCCGTCGTACCTGCCGCCCGCGCCGCCCATGTCGCGGCTCGCCGCCCGGGCGAGCATGGACGACCTGATCCGGAAGGGCCGTCAACCGGCCGGGAGGAAGCCTTGAGCGCCCTCGCCGACGTCTACGCGGCCGTACGACTCCAGATCGACGGGAAGGGGTTCGAGGCGCAGGCGAGCGCCGCCGGCGTCAAGGGCGGCACCGCCGCCGGGAAGAGCTTCAGCCAGAAGTTCGGCGCGTCAATGAAGACCGGCCTCGGCATCGGGGCCGGGTTCGGCGCGTTCAGCCTGCTAGAGAAGGGCATCGGCGGCGTGGTCGATGTGATGCAGAGTTCCGTTGCCGCAGCATCCAACCTGCGCGAGTCGATGAGCCTGACCGGCCAGGTCTTCGAGGGCAACACCGACAAGGTTGCGACGTGGGCCAAGGGAGCCGAGTCGGCCTTCGGGCAGTCGAAGCGCGAGGCGCTCGACTTCGCGTCCAACTTCGGAACCGCGTTCAAGAACGTCGGCCTGAGCCTCGATGAGACGACGGACAAGGCCCAGGAGATGACCGAGCTGGCCGCCGACCTCGGCTCGGCGTTCAACGCCAGCAGCGCGGAGGCCGCCACCGCGCTGCGCTCCGGGCTGCTCGGGGAAAGCGAGCCGTTGCGGCGGTTCGGCGTGTTCCTCGACGAGGCGAAGACAAAGGCCAAGGGCGCCGCGATGGGGATGAAGATCCTCGGCGGCAAGCTGACCGACGGGCAGAAGGTTGCCGCCCGGTACGCGCTGATCATGGAGCAGACAGCCGACAGCCAGGGCATGTTCGGCCGCGACACGGAGAGTCTGGCCGACACCCAGAAGGCGCTCGGCGCCGAGATGGAGAACGTTCAGGCGACCATCGGCGAGAAGCTGCTGCCGGTCATGGTCGACCTCGTCGGCTTCGTCCGTGACGACCTCGTCCCGGTCATCGAGGACGCAGCGAAGCCCGGGGGGACGTTCGACCAGTTCTCCGACGTCATGTCCGACATCGGCAACTCGTTCGATCCCCAGAACGCGTACGAGGCGAAGACGGCGCTTGGCGAGCTCGACCGCACGCTGACGGACTTCACCAGCGACGCGCTCGACTTCCTGACGCCGTGGGACGAGTGGGTCTCCGCGTCGGCCGAGCGCGAGTCGGCGATCCAGGACAGCGCGACCGACCTCCAGGAGCTGAACCGCGAGTTGACGACCGCGTCCTATGGCAAGTGGTACGGCGGCTTCAGTCGCGCGGCGGACGGGATCACCAAGGCGGGCGACGCCGCCGCCGATGCGGCTCCGCGAGTCAAGGACCTCGGCCACGGGGCGCGAGACGCCGCCGGATCATTCAAAGACCTGAACACCTGGGCACGGCTGACGGCCGAGGCGCTGACCGACAACGGCGCGGACACCCTGCGCCTGGAGTTCGCGAACGCCAAGCTGGAGCTCCGGCAGAACAGGAGCGCCCTCGCCGATGTCACCAAGGAGATCGACAACCTCAAGGCCAAGGGCAAGCCCGTGCCGCTTGAGTTGCGCGAGAAGTTCAATGACCTGCGTATCGCGGTCAACAATGGCGAGACGGCCACCGCCGACCTCGGGCTCCAGCTCGTCAACACCGGCGGGATCACGTTCGGCGCACTGTTCGCCCAACTCACGAAGCTCGGCGTGAAGCTCGACGCCGACACCGTGAAGGCCGGGAACCTGCGCGACGCCATCAAGCTGGGCACGGCGTACGACAACGCTGGCACGGGCCGCGGCAAGGCAGCCGGCGGCCCCGTCACCGCGGGCACGCCCTACATCGTCGGGGAGAAGCGCGCGGAGCTGTTCGTCCCCGAGACCAACGGCTGGATCCTGCCGAGCGTGCCGGCCGGGTTCGCCTCTCCGGCCGTGAGTGGTTCCGGCGGCGGCTTCAGCCCGACGATCACGATCTACAACCCGGAGCCCCGCGCCGCCGAGGCCGACATCGGGCGCGTGCTCCGGCGCACCGCAGCACTGGGGATGGGATGACCTCACCGCTCGCCGTCATCGGCCTCGTCTGGGACGGGCACGACTTGCAGCGTGCTGACCTCGACGTGTTCTTCGAGATCACGGAGGGCCTGGACACGCTGCCCGAGGTCCGTGGCGAGGACCAGATCATCCCGTTCCGCGTTGGCCGGCTGCCGGGCCTGCGCATCCCGCACCGCCGGGTGATCGACGCCACGGGGCACGTCATGGGGCCAGCCGACGCAACGGCCAAGGCCGCGTTCCGGGCGTACGTCGATGAGGTCAAGGGCTGGATGGACCCGACGATCGGCGAGCGCGTCCTCGTGGCGACGCTGGAGGACGGGTCCATCCGCTGGATCACCTGCGCCGCGCGGAACATCATGGGCGGCGAGGGTTGGGCGAGCGAGTACCGGGCCATGAGCCTGGAGTGGGAGGCCCTCTCCGATCCGCTCTGGCATGCCGACTGGGGCGAGTGGTTCCTCGACTCCGGGCTGGTCCTCGACGACGGCTGGTACCTCGACGAGCTCGGGAACGTCGTGATCACACCCGCCGCGACCCCGTCTCCGTTCAGTGCGACGTTCACGGCCCTCGGGACGACCGCGACCGAGGCCGTCCGTGTCGAGGTCGACGGGCCCAGCGTCGGCGCGATCACGATCAACGTCGCGACCGCCACGCAGCTCGGGTTCACGTTCCCCGCGCTGGCTGCCGGGGAACACCTCGTCGTGGACAACGGCGCGCGGACGGTGACCCTCGATGGGGTGCAGGCGCGGGGTGACCTGGGGCTACTCCCGGGGAACGTCCACGGCGAGTACCTCCACCTGTACCCGGGGGTCAACACGGTGCTGGTCACAGGGCAGCCCGCCCAGGTCCGAATCATCTTCGACCGCAGCTACCTCTAGGAGCCACCATGACCACGACGCGCCACACCCCGATCGCCACCCGGGCGGCGGCGACCGCCGCGACGCTCAACGCTCCGCTCTCGCAGCTCGACTCCGCGGTCGTCGCGGTCGAGGAGGACGTCACGCAGCTCTTCGCCTCCGTCGGCTCCGGCGCGGGATGGGCGTCCACGCTCGACGCAACCGCCACCAGCGGCCAGAAGGTCGTCCCGGTCACCTCGACGACCGGCGCGGTCGTGGGGATGCCGGTGTACCTCGGCCTGACCTCGGGGACGCACGAGACGGGCGTCATCGAGTCGATCGCGGACGGCGTCTCCGTCACCCTGGCTGCCAACCTCGCGAGCACGTACCCGAGCGGCACGCCGATCAGCGCGACGCCGGCCGAGGTGGCGGACGCACGGGGCGGGTACTCCACGCTCGCCGAGAAGGTGCGCTCCCGCGGCCTTGACGTCCGCGACTACGGGGCGATCGGCGGCGGTGCGGAGGATGACGCAGCCGCCATCCGATCCGCCATCGCCGGGCTCCCCAGTACGCCCCTTGACGGGCAGGGCGGGGACGTCTACCTGCCGCGAGGTGTCTACGGCATCGGGTCCACCATCGTGATCGACCGTGTTGGCATCCGGTTCGGCGGGTCGGTGGGCGGGCAGACCACCACGGGGCAGACCACGCTCAAGGCGCTCCCAGGGTTTGTGGGGCCGCTTCTCAAGTACGCCATCGCCAGCGGTGACAAGGGTGCCTGGGTCCACGATCTGCGATTGGACGGCAACAGCGAGGCTGGCGTCACGGCGGGGGTTGAATACGCGGATGACACGATCTCCCGCGCCGACCTCGACGGGGTCACGATCGTCAACTGTCCCATCGGCATCCTGACCGGCACCAACCAGCAGTCCTATCTGTGGGAGCGTGTCCGCGCGGCCGAGGGCATCGCCACGGGCGTGTCCTTCGGCTCTGACAACCGGCAGATCACCGCGCGCACCTGCATCTTCGGCGGCACCACACGAGCGGTCGTCATCGGCGTAGACAACGCTGTCTCTGCGGACAAGTGCCAGAACATCGTGCTCGACAACTGCGAGCTGTACGCGATGGGCGCCGCGCCCTCTGGCGCCGTGCTGGTGCGGAACGCTGACTCGGCGGTGATCCGGGACTCCTACATCGAGGTGGCGCTTGGGAGCGCGACACCGTTCACCGCCCTCGTCACCATCGGGACTGCGACCGCCGCCGCGCAGCACGTTCACCTGTCGGGCAACCGGCTGGGCGGCAACGCGGTCGCGGCCTACGGTGTCGAGCTGGTGAACGCTCCCGCGGCGGTGCTGCTGCCGAACACCTACATCGACACGGTCACGGGACAGGTCAAGAACAGCGACACGGACAGCGGCGCGATCATCCTCGGGCAGACGGTTGACGTGACGACCGGGATGCTCGTGGTGATCGGGGAAAACACGATCGCCAAGGGGGCGTTCAAAACCGCCGTCATCAGCGAGCGCGACGCCGGCAACAACGCCTTTGAGGCCCGCACCACGGGTGACACGGTGGCCCGCTACGCCATCCGCAACAACGGCGGGATCATGGCGGGCAACGGCAGCACGGCCGCCGACACGCACCTCGTCCGCCTCAACGGCGGCAAGTGGTACACCTCCGGAATGATGATCGCCCTCGTCGGGCTGGGCGTCGGCAACAGCGCCGCCGCCACGACGCCGGGCAGCGTCGTCAAGAAGATCCAGATCTTCGACGCGGCGGGGGCATCGCTCGGCTACATCGCCGTCTACAACGCGATTACATGACCACGATCGAGTGCTGGGTCACCGGTCCGGCTGGCGCATCGGACTACCGCGCGCACCTTGACCGCAGCCAGGCGAGCCCGTTCCGCCGGTTCGCCGCCAGCCGGATGCGCGGCGCGGATCCGGGCGTGGGCAGCCTCGAGTACCACCGCGACAACGCGCTCCTAGCCGCAACGCCGACGCTGTTCGCCGACGGCAACCTCGTGTTCATGCGGTACAACGGCCGCACCCTGACGTGGGTGATCGAAGAGCGCAAGGCCGTCCTCGACGAGAGCGAGAACGCCACGGACTGGATCGCGGTGTCCGGGCGCGGCGTCAAGCAGCTCCTGGCCGACCGGATCGTGCTGCCGAGCGAGTTCTCCGAGACGGACCTTGACCCGAGCAAGTGGGGCCTCGGCGGCTACAGCTCCAAGCTCGACGCCAACGCCGCCGCGGGGCAGGCCGTGGTGCCCTGTATCTCCACCGCCGGGGCGGTTGTCGGCATCCCCGTCCAGATCACCGGGCGGCCTGTCGGGGCGGGGGCGGCCAACCGCACCGTCGGCATCATCCAATCCATCAACGCGGGCGTGAGCATCACGCTCGAGGACGACCTGCCGGTCTCCTTCCGCAAGGGCAGCCGCGTCCTGGGGGCCACGCAGCAGTGGCGGCGCTTTGTTAACCGGGCGTGCGGCGAGATGCTGTGGGACCTGATCGCCGAGAGCAACCCCCTCGTCGCGACGCAGATCGTCCGGGGCACGATCGAGACCACGGGCAGCGACGGCTGGACGCAGGACTTCAGGTTCGACAACCTCCTCGAGGTCGTGAAGTCGGTCGTCGCGGCCTTCGGCGACATCGAGATGGACGGCCTGACGTTCAACTACCGGACCTCCCCGGGCACCGATCGCAGCGCCAGCGACATTTTCGAAGAGGGCGCGGACATCCTGAAGGTGGAGCGCGCCGAGAGCGACCGCGACACGGTCAACTGGATCGTGGCCGAGGGCGTGGGCGAGGGCAGTACCGCATCGCTGGCCGTGTCCAAGGTCGCCAACGTCACCCGCCGGCGGATGGCGTACCTCGACGCGAAGGACGCGGGGAACCTGCCGCTTGTGCAGCTCCGCGCCGATGCCGCGATTGACGAGCTCGCGCCCATCGACTCGATCGCGCTCGAGGTGACGAGCGACCGGTTCGCGCCGTTCACGGACTACGACCTGGACGACACGGTGCGGGTCATCGCGCCCTCGCGGGGCATCGACGAGACAGCCGTCATCGTCGCGCTCTACCTCAAGGAAGAGGACGACGAGCGCGTGCGGGTAGGGATCGACGTCAACTCCCCGCGCCAGGAGTACCTGCTCGGGCTCGAGGAGGGCCAGCGTTCGACGGCGTCGTCGGTGGGGGTGCGCAACCGGCAGCCGCAGGGCACGCTCACGGCGTTCAGCATCGCGGACACGGTGTACTTCGACACGACGACGGAAGCGATCACGACCGTCTACATCCCCGACCGCGTGTACGTCGCGCTCGAGTGCCGGGTGGCGATCGATTTCGACGAGTACCCGATGCCCGTCAGCGCCGCGGCGAGCTCCGGCAGCCTCACGAGCGACAGCGGAGGAGGTGCCACGTCCGGGTCGAGCTCGGCGAGCTCGTCGGGCAACTCGCTCGTGACGTCGTACTCCGCCCAGACGAACCACAACCACGGAGGGGCGGCGGCCGATGCGGGCGAGCAGTACTTCGTCACCAGCGTTGACGGCAACCACGACCACAACATCCCGCACACCCACTCAACGCCCAATCACGACCACAGCGTCCCAGGGCACACCCACAGCCTGACCAAGGCCGCGACCAAGGAGGCGTACCCGGCCAGCCACAGCGTGACGCTCAAGGTCTACAACTGGGACGACGACGCCGCGTGGGACCTCGTGACCACGATCTCCGGCATCACCGAGGACGTGTCAGAGCACGACCTCACGGCCTACATCACGGGCCCGGGACGCTGGCGGATCGTGTTGCAATCGGCGGCGGCGCAGCCCAACGGCGGCCGGCTGGGCGCGCACCTGAGCGGGTACCTGATCGGGGCGATCCAGATCGCGGCCTAGGGAGCGTTTCCGCGCGGAACGGCTCGAGGTCGGCGAGCGCCGGCGAGGGTCGGCGAACCCGGGGTCATCCGGAGCGAGGCCTGACGGGTCCGGCTCTAACTACGGCCCGAGCACAAGATCGTGATGCCACTTCGCCGCGGCGAGATCCGACCGGCTCATCGTCGCCCCGTCGTGCCCGCCGACGGCGAGGTGGTAGAACGGTGCGTCTGGCACGCGGACCTCGTACTCGAAAAGGCATGGGGGTTGACGTGTCTGCACCCGTTACCGATCCGGCCGTCATCGAGGCCATCGAGGCGTCCCTCATTGCAGCGGTCTACGCCGCGACCCGCCGCGCCCGTCGCCAGCTCGGCGGCGAGCTTCCTGCCCCGTCCCCCAGTCCTCGCGCTCTAGCGCTTGCGCGTCGGCGATCGCTGCCGCGAGGCGCTCGTCGTCCGTCACCGGAGGATCGGTGAACAGCGTGATCGGACGCCGTAGCGCCGCGCTAGGCGCGTGAGTTCGAGGACTCCGATCGAGCGCTGACCGCGCTCCCAGAGGCTCACCGTCGAGCCTGATCCGGCCGACAGGCCTGCCGTCACGGCCGCGTCGGACAGGGTGACTCGGGCGTTGTCGCGTGCCCGCCGCAGCCAATAGCCACGCCGTCGCGCCTCGAGGTCCTCCAGGTCCGTCATCGCGGCCGACGGTAGTCGCCACAGGAACGGCTGCTCTAGCAAACGTGCCCCAATCCGGCTTGACAAAGCCTTGCTGACGTATGTATGCTGCACCAGCAAACATTTGTCAAGTGGACGGAGGCGATGCCGGTGGCAGTTGACACATCGGGGCTCCCGATCGGGATGGCGCTCCGTGTCGAGCGGGTGACCGCGAAGGCCACCACGACGGCCGTCGCCGTCGCCGTCGGGATCTCCATCGGGCACCTATCGCGCATCGAGTCCGGCGACCGAACGGCCAGCGACGACCTGGTGAAGCGCATCCGTGACGCCATCCGCTCGATCGAAGAGAGCCGCGCGGCATGACCAACATGGCGCCCGCCTTCCTGCGGCTGCACGACGCCGCGTCGCTGGTCCCCGACATGAGTGGCGACGAGTGGTCGGTCTTCCTCGCCGACGTCCGCGAGCGCGGCATCGTCGTTCCACTCGACGTGGACCGCACGGGCGTCGTGCTCGACGGGCGCCACCGGCTGCGGGCCGCG
>JANNHX010000580.1:0-3504 GCA_031404615.1 Chloroflexota bacterium | reverse complement strand
CCCAGCGCCCGACCAGCACCGCGTCCGTGCCGGTCCGCCGGGCGAGCTCGTCGGCCGTGAGCCCTGCGGTCCCCGCCTCGCGCAGGCGTGCAAGCAGCCCGAGCTCCAGGCCCGTGACCACGTACCAGGTCCGGTAGAAGCCGCCCAGGGTGGCGACGAATTCGTCGAAGCGGTCGTCGAGCTGCATGGGCGCATTGTGGCACGCGGGACCGGCGCGGCGAACGCCCCCGGGAGGCATGGCCCGACGGTCGATTCGGGGTGCTAGGATCGGCGACCGGCACCCCTTGGCACCGGTGATGCAACCGGATCGCACCGAGGCGGGTTCAGGATGGTGATGGACGACACGGAGCTCGCTCACCGCCTCGCCCGGGACCTCGACGGGGCGTTCGAGACCCTGGTCCGCACGCACGTGGACCGGTGTCACTCGATCGCCCTGCGCGTAACCGGCAACCCCCACGATGCCGAGGACATCACCCAGGACGCTCTCGTCCGCGCCTACCGGGCGCTCGCGACCTACGAACCCGAGCGCATCCGCGAGCTGCGGATCCGCGGCTGGCTGGCCACGATCGTGCTCAACCTGTGCCGCAACCGGGCGCGGACCCGGACGGTCCCCTCCACGTCCCTCTCGCCGCTCGTCGAGGGCGGCTGGGAGCCCCGGGCCGATGCCGCCTCGGACCCGGTGGGACAGGCGCTCCGCAGCGCGGACCGCGAGCGCCTCGCCGCACACCTCGCGGCGCTGCCCGAGCGGTACCGCGTCCCCGTTGTCCTCCGCCACGTCGACGACCTCTCGTACGCCGAGCTCGCGGCCGTCCTCGGGCGGCCCGAGGGCACGCTCAAGGCCCAGGTCCACCGCGGCCTGGCGCTGCTGCGCGCGGCGATGGCCGGCACCGAGCTCGAGGAGCTGAGCGCATGACCCGCACAACCCGCACGACCCGAACCCCAGGCGACCTCTCCGGCGACCTCTCCGGCGTGCTCGCTTCGCTCGCCGTCCCGGCGCCCGCGCACCTGGCCGACGACGTGCTCGTCGAGGTCGGCCTCGCCGATCGCATGGCCCCCTACCCGTCCCCCATCGGCACGCTCTGGATCGCATGGAACGGGCGCGGCGTGGTCGAGGTGAACCTTGCGCAGGGCGGCGCCGAGGCGATGGCCCGCCACGAGGCGCGATCCGGCCGCCGCACGATCCCGGCCGAGGCCCTTCCCGCGCGCCTGGCCGATGCCGTCGCGCGGCGGCTCGCCGGGGAGCGACGGGCCCGGATCCCGCTGGACCTCCGCGGACGCACCGAGTTCGAGATCGCGGTCTGGACCAAGGCGCTGGAGATCCCGCTCGGGGAAGTCCGGCCGTATGGCTGGATCGCGGCGGAAATCGGCCGGCCGAAGGCGGTCCGGGCCGTGGGTACGGCGCTCGGCCACAACCCGGTGCCGCTCATCGTCCCGTGCCACCGCGTGGTGCGGACGGACGGCACGATCGGCCAGTACAGCCTGGGCGGACCCGGCAACAAGCGGACGATCCTCGCGGCGGAGGGCCTTGACCCGGATGCCCTGGAGGACGACGCCCGGCGCGGGCGGCGGCTCAGCGGCTCGACCACGACCCGGATCGTCTGCTGGCCCACGTGCCGCCACACGCGCCGGACGCAGGAGCGGTACCGGGTCGCCTTCCGGTCGCTCCGCGAGGCGGCCGCGGCGGGCTATCGAGCGTGCAGGGTGTGCCGCCCGACCGCGATAGAGGCCGCGGCGTAGGCCGCGCACCGCGGCGGACGGCCACCGCAACCTCCCCGCAACTTGGCCTAGTGCGGTAGCGCAACCGACACCCGTCCGGCTACACTCGCGCCGTCCAGTCGCCCACAGGAGCAGCCCGACCGATGCGGCCAAGCGCCAGCCCCCTCGCCGTCTGGGCCGGGATCGGGGTCCTGTACTTGGTGTGGGGCTCGACATACCTCGGCATGAAGCTGGCGATGGACACCGTACCGCCCTTCGTCATGGGGGCGCTGCGCTTCATCCCGGCAGGTGTGCTGCTCACCGCCGGCGTGGCGCTCAGGCAGCGGCGCACGATCCGGCGGCCGTCGTTCGCCGGCGTCCGGGATGCCTCGATCGTGGGCACCGCTCTGCTTCTGGGCGGCACCGGGCTCGTGGCCTGGGGCGAGCAGACGATCCCGACCGGAATCGCGGCCCTGCTCATCGGCGTCGTGCCGATGTGGCTCGCGATCTTCGGCCGCGTCCTCTTCGGCGACCGCGTCCCGGCCCTGGCGGCGGTCGGCATCGCCGTGGGCCTCGTCGGCGTCGGGATCCTCGCGTGGCCCGCGGGCGGCGTCGGGCAGCTGGACCCGGCGGGCCTCGCGGCGCTCGTCGTCTCGCCAATGTTCTGGTCGCTGGGCACGCTCTACGCGATGAAGCGCGCGGTGCTCCCCGCCCCGGCGCTGTTCTCGACCGGGATCCAGATGATCGCCGGCGGCATCGCGTTCCTCGTCACCGCCGTGATCACAGGCCAGACCGCCGAGGTGGACCTGGCGGCGATCTCGGGCACGTCCTGGTTCGGGATCGGGTACCTGGTCTTCGTGGGCAGCCTCGTTGGCTTCACGACCTACGCCTGGCTCCTGACCGTCGCGCCGATCGGCCGGATCGCGACGTACGCCTACGTCAACCCCGTCGTCGCGGTCTTCCTCGGCTGGCTCATCCTGGGCGAGCCGCTCAGCGTCCGGACCGTGATCGCGTCGGTGGTGATCGTGGCGGCGGTGGCGCTCATCGTGACCTCGCGAGGACGGGCGAGCCGCGTCCCGAGAGAAGCCCCAGAGGCGCGCGCTTCCGAGCCCGCCCAGGTGGCGGCGACGGAGCCCGCGGGGCCCGTCTGAGCCAGCCGGTCCCCGCCCGCCACCCTCGATCGTTGCGCGGCGGTGCCGCTTCGATTCTGCTTCGGCACGCCACCCGGGGACCCCTTGTCCCGCTCCTCGCGGACACCCAGGTCTCGCCCCAAGGGCGGTCCGGATCGCGAATCACGGCCCGGACACGCCCCGAGGAGGAGGGCTCGTCGACCACGACGTCCGCGTTCCTCACGACCCTGTTTCGGATCGTGGCCGGGATCGCCCGCCGCATGACCAACGAGGCCGTCCAGCTGGCCAGCTGACCCATGGCCGACCCCGGTGCGACCGCCACTCCCCGGGGACACGAGGAAGCCCCCGTCCGGCGGTGCCGGGCGGGGGCTTCGGTGTCCAGTTCCGGGGCCGGCCCCGCTGGGATCAGCGGCGGCGTGCGCGGCGCGTGGTGGCCGGCAGCAGGGCGATCGAGGCGCCGCCCAGGAGGACGAGCACGAGGGCCAGGCCGGTGCCCGGGCCGGTGGTGCCGGCGTCGCTCGCGATGCCGTCCGTGGGGGGCGGCGTGAGCCTCGGCGTGCCCGTCTCAGTCACGACGGTGCCGGTCGGGGTCGGGGTCACAACGGGCTCCGGCGTCGCGGTCGGGGTGGGCGTGACCTCGGGCTCCGGCGTCGCGGTCGGTGGCTCCGGCGGCGGCGGG
>JANNHX010000579.1:0-9704 GCA_031404615.1 Chloroflexota bacterium | reverse complement strand
CACCCGCGGGCGGAGCGATGGCGAGGACGATCGTCGACAACGCGGACTACTTCGCCCAGCTCGATTCGATCGTGGGCGACGGTGACTTCGGGTACTCGCTGCGCAGTGGGTGGGAGGTGGTCCTCGCGGACTATGCCTCCTGGGATGCCCCCACGCCGGGCGCGGTCTGCAAGAAGATCGGGCTCACGCTGGCGGCCAAGGTGGGCGGCGTCTCCGGCCCGATGTGGGGCACCGCATTCCTGCGCGCCGGCGCGACGGCCGGCGACAAGGCGGAGCTGACACCGGACGACGTGATCGCGATGCTCCGGGCCGCGATCGCCGGGATCATGCAGCGCGGCGGGGCCGAGCTGGGTGACAAGACCCTCCTCGACGCCTTGGCCCCGGTGACCGACAGCCTCCAGGCCAGCTTCGCCGACCCGGCGACGGCCGCGGACCACGGCACCGCCGCGATCCAGCGGGCGGCCGACGTCGCGGTCCAGGCCGCCCTGGACACGAAGGGAATGCTCGCGCTCCGCGGCCGGGCCGCCTACACGGGTGATCGAAGCCGGGACTCGGTGGACGCCGGCGCCACCGCCATCGGTGTGATCCTGCAGGCCATCGCGGCGGCCTGGCGGGACAAGCACGCACAGCAGTAAGGAACGACCGATCGTGAAGAAGTTCGTCAACGACCCCAAGCAGTTCGTGCCCGAGTTCCTCGAGGGCGTCATGCTCGCGAGCGACGGGACCCTCAAGTACGAGCCCAAGTACAACCTGATCTACCGGGCCGACATGCCCAAGCCGGACCGGGTGTCGATCATCCAGGGCTCGGGCTCCGGGCACGAGCCGGCGCATACGATGATCGTGGGCCCGGGCATGCTCGACGCGGCCTGCCCCGGCGACGTCTTCGCGGGGCCGCCCGTGGAGTTCGTGACCGAGACCTCCAAGCTCATGGACACGCCGGCCGGCGTGCTCTACATCGTCAACAACTACACCGGCGACCGCACCGCGTGGGAGATGGCCCGCGAGATGTGCGAGGCCGAGGGCCAGAAGATCGGCTGGCTGCTCGTCAACGACGACGTGGCGGTCAAGGACTCCACCTGGACCGTCGGGCGCCGCGGTGTGGCCGGCAACTTCTTCGTCATCAAGGCCGCGGCCGCGATGGCGGACAAGGGCGGGTCGCTCGAGGAGTGCGTCCGCGTCGGTGAGAAGGTCATCGGCCAGGTCCGGACGATGGGCATCGCGCTGTCGTCCTGCACGCCGCCGGTCCGCGGCACGGCGCTGTTCGAGATCGGCGACGACGAGATGGAGGTCGGCATCGGCATCCACGGCGAGCCGGGCCGCAAGCGGACGAAGGTCGTCAGCGCCAACGAGATCGTGGACCTGCTGCTCGACGCCATCGTCCCCGACCTGCCGTTCGAGTCCGGCGACGAGGTCGCCCTCATGGTCAACGGCCTCGGCGGCACGCCGGTCAGTGAGCTGTACCTGCTCTACGGGATCGCCCACAAGCGGCTCGCGGAGAAGGGCATCACCGTCTTCCGGAGCTACGTCGGCGAGTACTGCACCTCGCTCGAGATGGCCGGCGCGCACATCTCCCTGCTCAAGGTCGACGCGGAGCTCAAGGAGCTCCTGCTCGCCCCGGCGGAGGTGGCCTACCGCGTGTTCTAGGTCTTGCCTGTTCCTGGTCCCGAGACGCCCGGCTCGCGCCGGGCGTCTCGGCGTGCTCCGTCCGGCCGCGTGGCACGGCTGGGTGCCGGATCGGCACCGCACGCGCAGAGCTCAGCCCAGGAACCGTCGATTCCGCGGTGAGCCCTGCGCCAGGACCCCGGTTATGGCACCAGGCTGTGCCAGGGCACGGTCCGGGCCGCCGCCCTTCAGACTAGGCTGTCCAGCACGGTGCAGGATCTGGTCGGGGTGTCGCTCGCGTGCCCGCCGGCCAGGCACTGTCCACGAGCGGGACGTCTAGACACGGGTCCGTCGGCCAGACATAATCGAGAAACGTTCATCCGAGTGAGGTCCACCGGCATCCACCCGCGCCGGTGCGGTCACCACCCGCGAATCTCCCTGCGAAGAGAGGTGCCCCCGGATCGAAGGTCCCCTGCCTCGGTGTACGAACTACGTCCCCTAGTCACGATCGAGCCATGCGCGCGTGGACCTCAGACGGAGCGAACAGCCGATGGACCCCGAGAAGACGCCGATCGAGAGCACGAACGACCAGCCCGAGGGGCTTGCCGGGCAGTCTCGCCGCCACTTCCTCCAGACTGCCGCGCTGGCTGGCGCCGGTGCGATCATCGCGGCCGCCCTGCCCAGCGCAGCGGCCGCGGCAGCCCCGGTGCCGACGGTGGCGGACAGTGTCCCGGACCTGACCGCAGGCACGAAGAACGATGCCCGCCACGGCGTGGCGAGGATCGACACCGTTCTGGGCGAGGTCAACCCGGACAGGGTGGGGAAGGTGCTTGCGCACGAGCACCTGTACGTGGACTTCTCGCTGTTCAACGGCCTCGACGACCCGCATTACATGAAGCCGGTCGGGGGGTTCGACAAGGCGGTCGACGTCATCTCGAAGTACGTGCTGGATGTCAAGGCCCAGGGGGTCGAGCTCATCATCGACTGGGGATGCATGGGTGTCGGACGGAGCGCGAGCACAGCGCGGAAGGTGGCCACGCGCACGGGAGTCAACGTTGCCATCCCCACCGGCATCTACAAGTACCTGGTCGAGCCGAAGTTCGCAGGCTGGTCCGTCGACCGGCTAGCGGCCTACATGGTCGGCGAGTTCAAGCGGGGGATCGACGGAACCGGCATCAAGCCGGCCTTCATCAAGATGGGTGCCAACCCCGTTCCGTCAGCGATCGAGACGCATGTCCATCGCGCCGCCGTGCAGGCGGCGGCCGAGGTCGGCGCGACGGTCGCCGTGCACCTCCCATTCCCGCTTGACGCCCGCAACGAGACGGAGATCGCCCGGGCCCGCCAGGTGTGGGGGCTCGCGCGCTCGGCCGGCGTGAAGCCCGACCGGTTCGTCTGGGGCCACGCGAACGGCGTCATCAAGGCTGACAAGGTCACGCCGGCCCACCTCGACTCGGCACGCGCCCAGTACTTCGAGCTCGCGTCCGAGGGAATCACGCTCCAGTTCGACGCGGTGGGGTCCGACCCCGCGAACGGTGCTGACCCGTGGTTCGGAGGCCCGACAGACCCCGAGGTGTTCCTCGACCTCCTCGAGCAGTTCGTGACCCTGGGGTACGGGGATCGGGTCATGATCTCCAACGACGCCTCCGTCTACGTCAATCCCGGGGGTGGACAGGGCGGGGAGCTGGCGGACGACTACGCCGCCGCCGGTCTCCCCAACTGGCAGTACCCGCGCGACATCCGATACCTGTTCGGCAGCTTCGCCCAGATGCTGGTTCAGCGCGTCGGAAGCGGGGCTGCCACGCAGATCCTCAGCAGGACGCCTGCGCGGGTGTTCAGTCGCGTGCGGACCCCGAAGATCGACTGATTGTCCCGACGGGGCTCGAGGACAGGGGCCGGGTCCTCCCGTCGGGCGCGCACCGTGCCCGCGCAGCGACTCCCTCCGGACCGCCCGGAGGGAGTCACCGTTCGACGGATCAGGCACGGCATTCGGGCCAGGTCAAGAGGACATGACACGCGACGTGCCGGTCCACGCGGCCAGCCGGCGGCCACCCTGGCGGGGCCGCCCGCAGGTGCCTCAGGCCGTTTCGTGGCGAAGCTTGAGAACCTTGTGCGTGAACGGGATCCGGAACTCCCGGAAGACCTCGACCGACACGAGCGTGCCCGCGAACAGGAACACCACGCCCAGGAACTCGCCGAGGAAGAAGGTCTCGGTGATGCCGAACCGCGACAGGCCCGAGGTCAGCGACGGGATGAAGCCGCCGATCGCCAGCAGGATCGTGGCCGGGACGCGCGAGTTGAGCTTGCCCGTGACCAGCGCCATGAACGCACCCGGGACCGAGGCGAGCAGGTTGACCGTGATTGCGATCGGGGCGATGACCAGGTTCAGCAGGAACCGGCCGATGCCTCGCGAGCGCGTCAGGTCGTAGCGGATGACCCGCTTCTTGGGCATGTACATGTACGTGCTGTAGAGGGCGCCGAGGGCCAGCGCGAACCCGCCCGTCACGTTGAACAGCGGGGTCAGGAGGCGGACGGAGCCCGGCATCGCCGTCCCGACCGGGATCCCGTTGGCATCGAGCGCGTACCCCGGGGCCGGGATGACGGCGGTGAGGACGATGGGGATGGCGATGACCGATCCGCCGATGATCAGCGCGCCGGCGATCCAGGCCCAGCGCCCGGTGCCGCGGTAGGTCTCGATCGTGATCAGGAGGGCGCCTACCGCCGCGATGGCGAAGGCGACGTAGGGGAGGATGCCGGTGTCGGTGTACTGCGCCTTGGCCTGGGAGAGGACCGTGAACAGGCCCGCGAGCAGGACGGAGAAGGCCGCACCGTAGCCGAACCGGGTCTTGCCCAGCAGGTACATCGTGCCGAGGCCCAACCAGGCCGCCACGTAGATCGCGCCGATCAGGTACCAGGTCCGGTAGAGCGGCTCGCTCCAGCCGAACGCGCCGCCGAGGAACTCGGTGCCGGCGCTGAGGCCGTACCACAGCATGCCGATCGTCCAGATCAGCTGGTACGAGCGCCGCCGCTCCAGCCACTGGTCCAGCAGGAACAGTGCGAACACGAAGCTCAGGACCGAGGACAGCAGGGGGAGCAGGACGTTCGGCTGCACGTGTGGACACCTCAGGACCCGGGGCCCTCGCCCGGTCTCGCAAGTATCGACCGGTACACCCGGCCCTCAATGTGCCCGAGGGTGGGGGAATGCGTAGATTTGGGAGATTCGCCCCCATCGGACGGCATGCATCGATCGATACCCCATCCGCGTCGCCGCGGCCGGCGAAGGAAGGGTCGAACCCGGGCCAGGCCACCAGGAGCCCGATGCAAGGAGCGTCCATCCATGAAGATCCGCAGGACCATCTCGCTCGCGCTGGTCGGCGCCGCGCTCACGACCGCGGTCGCCGTCCCGGCCGCCTCGGCTGCCACCCCCGCGCCCGTGGGCTCGGTGCTCGCGCTGCTCGAGGCCGACGGGACCGCGTACGACTCGAACTGGTACGACTTCGACATCCTCGAGGCCGCCGGCCGGACCGTGCTGGGCGCCAAGCCCGACAGTGCCGTCGGCGCCCTCGCCGTTCCCGACGCGGGCCTCACGGTCTTCGCTCCCAACGACCGCGCCTTCCAGGTGCTGACCCACAGCCTCACCGGCAAGTGGTACTCGACGGAGGCCGGTGTCGTGAACGGGCTGGTCAAGGCGCTCGGGGCGAACGCCGTCGATACGATCGAAGCGGTCCTGCTCTACCACGTCCACGCGGGCAAGGTCACCGCGGCCGACGCCAAGGCGGCCAGCGGGGGCTCGATCTCGACGGTTCTCGGGCCGACGATCGGGATCAGGTTCTACCCGTGGCTCAACCTGATCGTGCTCAAGGACAAGGACCCCAACGCGTTCAACCCATGGGTCATCAACCGCAAGGCCAACATCTTCGTCGGCACCAACAGCGTGGTCCACGGGATCTCGCTGGTCCTGCGTCCCGCCGACCTCTAGGTCCAGCGCCAGCCGGGCGGCGACGCTCGGTGAGGACGCGCGAACGACACCATGGACCGGGCCCGGTCATCGCGACCGGGCCCCGTCTTCGTTGCCGGTCCAGGGGTCGGCGCCGCAGGCCTCCGTACGCCGGCGAGCGTGCGTAAGTCGCGGGTCAGTCCGGCGTGAGTGGGCGGTGAGCGGCGCTCGTCACCCTGCGCGACATGAACGACACCGAGAAGCGACGCGCCAAGCGCCGGCGGAGGGCCGGCAAGAGCTACGGGACCACGGATCTCGGCAACGGGATGGTCCAGGCCACCCCGGAGGCCGTGTTCCGGGCCATGGGCGGCCTGCCGCCGGATCTCGAGTGGGAGGTGATGGCGCCCAACGTCATCCCGATCCTCCCGCGCCGCCGCCCGATGCCGCCGCACGGCGGGGAGCCGTTCCGGGTGACGCTGCCGCCCGGGATCCCGACCGGGTTCGGGATCGACATCGGCCCAGCGTTCCTCGTCGTCGGCGAGTCGCTGCTGGGGACGTGGCCGGTCGGGCCCGCGGAGCTGGTGGCCACCGCGCTCGAGAACCTGCGCACGCGGCTGCGGCCGCTGCGCCCGCGGGACCTGGTGCGCCAGGCGATCGACGGGGTGCCGGTGCGCGTCCTCCAGTCCGGCCTCGGCTGTGCCTCGGCGCTGGTGCTGGTCCCGGACGAGCTGACGCGGATCCTCGGGGCCGGGCCCCAGACGCTGATCGCCCCGATGCGGGACCTGTTGATCTCGCTGCCGCCAGACACTGACCGCTCGTTCGTCGCCTGGCTCAACGAGGAGTTCGCGGAGATGGACCCGAACGGCCTCGCGCTCGATGCGTTCGCCCTGGAGGACGGCGCGCTGCGCTACGAGGTGCTGCGGTCGCCGGCCCGGACCGACTGACAGGCGCGACGGGCCCAGCCGCCGCCGCGCCCGTTCCGACCGGGCGGCGGGTCGCGTACGCTGGTACAGAAGCCGGTCGGAGGGCGGAGGCGCGTGCTGGCCACGAGGAGGCGCGCGCTGGCCACGAGGAGGAACGGGCTGGCCACGAGGAGGAACGGGCGCATGGCGCACGACACGGGACGCCGGGGACGGACCCTCCGACACGAGGGCTACCACTCGTTCGCCTGGCTCGAGCCCGGCCGGGACTATCGCCCGTTCAAGCTTGCCTCCCAGACGGACCGCGTGCCGCCGTTCATCGTCGAGGTCAGTGACGAGCAGGAGGACCGCGCCTGGCGGCTCCTCGGGGCCCACCCCGCGATCTCGCTCCACGACCACCTCGAGGTCGCGCCCGACGACATCACCCAGCTCGACGAGTGGGTCCGTGACGCGCACTTCGCGACGGGCTACGAGGGCCTCGCCCGCTCCGGCCTTGCGGCCGTCTTCGAGAACTTCGGCGACGGGACCGCGACCATCACCAGCAAGAGCGGCTGGAAGTGGACCGACGTGATCCACGACATCGGCATGCGCTACGCGGACTGGGCCCACCAGGGCTTCGGGATCCGCGCCGAGACCGTCGCGGACATCGAACGGGCCTTCGCCAACGGCCAGGTCGCCCTCATCGGCGCCCTCGAGGCCGCCACGCCCATCGAGAACGAGCTCGACCGCATCGATGTCCTCTACGGCCTCGGCATCCGGATGCTCGGCATTGTGTACAGCGAGAGCAACGCGCTCGGCTCGGGCTGCCGCGAGACGACCGACGGCGGCCTGACGGTGTTCGGCAAGCGCGCCGTGGAACGGATGAACCGCCTCGGCATGCTCATCGACGTCAGCCACGCGGGCGACGAGACCAGCCTCGACGCGATCCGCCTCTCCACCGCCCCCGTCGTCATCAGCCACTCCGGCTCGCGCGAGCTGTGGCCGATCAGCAAGTGCAAGTCGGACCTCGTGATCACGGCGTGCGCCGACCGCGGCGGCGTCATCGGCATCGAAGCCGCACCCGGCACGACGATGCTGAGGACGGACCTCGCGGAGGCCTCGATCGAGACCTTCATGCGCCACTTCGAGTACTGCGTGGACCTCGTGGGGATCGAGGGCGTGACCTTCGGGCCCGACACCTTCTTCGGCGACCACGCGGGGAGCTACGGAATCCCGTCCGGGGCGCTCCTCGCGAGCGGTGACTCGGCGTACGACTCGATCGTGCCGGACTACGTCGTCGGCCTCGAGAACATCGGGGAGTATCCGAACATCGTGCGCTGGCTCGTGAAGCACGGGTACTCCGACGATGAGATCGCCCTGGCGATCGGCGGCAACACGCTCCGCGTCCTCGGACAGGCCTGGACGGGCTGACCCGCGACCGGCCGAGCCCGGGACGAGGCCGCACCCCGCTGACGACGCGGGGACGTGACGCGCCGTCATGACGGGCGGGTCACGGGCGGCAAGGCTTGGCGCATACCCCAGAACGTCTTCGTGGCTCCAGGCGCGCCAGCGCTTCCCCGGATGCCGGATCGGTACGGGAGACAGCCCATGGCCATCGACCAGGCGGATCACACCGTCGTCACGACCGAGCCCGCGCGGTGATCATGGACCCCACCAGCCAGCGGCCCACCATGGCCAGGCGCCTCTCCAGGGCCCTGCACAGCGCGGGCGCCGGGGCCCTTGAGACCACCGGCGCCCTCCAGGTGCTGCCGAATACGACCCTCATGGGTGTCGCGGCCGGCTCGCTCGGGGTGGGAGCCGGCTTCTACCTGGCGCGGG
This sequence comes from Chloroflexota bacterium, assembly GCA_031404615.1. GTDB lineage: Bacteria > Chloroflexota > Limnocylindria > Limnocylindrales > CSP1-4 > CAIXZV01. The sequence continues at coordinate 1,430 of JANNHX010000579.1, read as the reverse complement.
CTCCGCGGCTCGCCATTGTCGCCGGCATCGCCCCGGCGCTGCTGATGGTCGCGGCCGTCGTGCTGCGCCCGATCCGTCCCCGGTCCGCGTGAGCGGGGCTGGAGCGCCGTCAACTGGAGGCACACCACCATGAACGAGCAGCAGACCAAGGGCACCCTGACCAAGGCCAAGGGCAACATCGAGGCCTTCTTCGGCCGCCTGACGGGGAACCGCAAGCAGCAGGTCAAGGGCGCCGCCCACCAGGTCGAGGGCGATGTCCGTCACGGCATCGGGGACGTCCAGCAGACCATCGAGCGCCCGACCGAGCCCGAGTCGACCAGGCACTGAACTCCCCGGGCGTTTCGCCCGGGGCGTGGGATAATGCCCCTGCCAGCCTGATCCGGCGCAGGGAGATCCCAGCATGGGCGCAACCACGGACATCAAACCGGAGCGCGAAGCGCGCCGAGCCCTCGTGCTCCATGACCGGCCGCTGGTCATCGACCTCATCGAGCTGACGCTCAACCACGGGCTGTTCAGGGTGCGCGCGGCCGGCAGTCTCGCCGACGCCGACGCCCTGCTCGCGGACTGGCACCCCCATCTCGTCGTCCTCGACATGGACCATGACGACAGCACCGCCCTCCTGGGCCGGCTCGGGGCCGCCCACCAGCTGACGAAGCGCGTGACGCCCGCCCTGGGCCTGACGCGCCGGGGCGACCTCAAGACCAAGCTCCGGGCGTTCGACCTCGGCGTCGACGACATTCTGACGATGCCGTTCTCGCCGGAGGAGCTGCTCGCCCGCTCGATCGTCATCACCCGTCGGGCGACCGGCTCGGACCGGCCGATCATCCCCACCATCACGATCGGCGAGATCGAGATCGACATCCTGAACCGCGAGGTGCGTACCGGGACGTCGGTGATCCACCTCTCGGGGATCGAGCAGAGCCTGCTCTACCTGCTCGCGAGCCGGGCCGGCCGGGTGGTCTCGCGCGACGAGATCCTTGACGCCATCTGGGGCACGGACTTCGTGGCCGAGAGCAACATCGTGGACCGGCATATCCGGAGCCTCCGGATCAAGCTCCAGAACGACTACCGGGAGCCGCGCTTCATCGCGACCGTCCCCGGCCGCGGATATCGATTCATCCCCACGTTCACGAACCAGGGATGGGGCGGGGTCGACGATCCCGGCCGGGACGAGCTGCTCGTCCACTGAGGCGCACGCCGGCTCCCGGCGCGCGGCCGCCAGCCCCCGGGCGCTCCGTCGGCACGAGTAACCCGATCGCCCCGAACAGGCTGCGGAGGCTGAAGGGCTTCTCGAGAAACGCGAACGGCTGGGGCAGTGCGAGCGCCGCGGCATCGGCCGCACCCGACACGAGCAACACTGGGAGGTCCGCACGGCGGGAGCGCAGGCTCGTGGCCAGGTCGAACCCGGACCTGCCCGGCATGTGAACGTC
>JANNHX010000578.1:0-7475 GCA_031404615.1 Chloroflexota bacterium | reverse complement strand
CATGACGGGCCCTCTCGAGCGGGTCCGGGAGGTCCTGAGCACGGGCGAGCTGGTGGCGCTGCAGCGGACGGTCGATGCCATCTACGTGGACCCGGCGCTGTATGACTACGCGGTGCGCCTGGCCGTGGCGACGCGCACCCCGGACCGGTTCGGCATGCCCGAGCTCCGGCGCTACATCACCTACGGCGCCAGCCCCCGGGCATCGATCAACCTCATCCTCACGGCGCGGGCGCTGGCCTTCGTCCGCGGCAGGTCCTACGCCCTGCCCGAGGACGTCCTCGACATGGCGGTCGATGTCATGCGCCACCGGCTCGTCCTCTCGTACGAGGCCCTCTCGGACGCGATCACGCCGGACCGCCTCCTGGCCACGATCCTGGGCAGGATCGCCCCGCCCGCCGTCCCCCTGCGAGACCATGTCGGCATCCCAGCCCGCGCCTGAGCGGGTCCTCCAGCGCCTCGACTGGGAGGTCGTCCGCAAGCTGGACGGCTTGCTCCAGGGCGAGTACCGGAGCCTGTTCCGGGGCCGGGGTGTGGACCTCGCCGGCCTCCGGGAGTACCAGCCGGGCGACGACATCCGCGCCATCGACTGGAACGTCACGGCCCGGACGACCGTGCCGCACGTCCGCGAGTTCCACGAGGACCGCGAGATCACGGCCTGGTTCCTCCTGGACATGAGCCCGTCGGTGGACTTCGGGACCGTGGGAGACGGGCGCCTCAAGCGGACCGTCCTCGTGGAGTTCGTGGCGACCCTCGCGCGTGTGCTCACGCGCCGCGGCAACCGGATCGGGGCGATCGTCTACGGCGCCGGCGCCCAGGAGACGGTCCCGGTCGCATCGGGCCGTCTCGCGGTCCTGCGGCTGCTGGACCGGCTGATGGCCCAGCCCATGCTGGCCGGCTCCCCGGCCACGGATCTGTCGGACCTCCTCGAGAACGGTCTGCGGACCATTCGGCGGCGATCGCTGGTGATCATCGTGTCCGACTTCATCAGCGCCCCGGGATGGGAGGGCCGACTCCACCTCCTCAACCAGCGCCACGAGCTCCTCGCGGTCCGCCTCGTCGACCCCAGGGAGCGGACGCTGCCTGACGTGGGCGTCGTGGTGGTCGCCGACGCCGAGACCGGCGAGCAGATGGAGGTGGACACGAGCGACCGCGGCTTCCGTGACCGGTTCGCGGCCGCGGCGGCGGAGCGCGAGACCGCCGTCGGGGCAGCCCTGCGGCATGCTGGAGTGGATGGCGTGACGCTCTCCACCGACGACGACCTGGTGCGTGCGATCGTCCGGATGGCGACGGAGCGGCGGCGGAGGCGCACGCACGGATGACGTTCCTCTGGCCGCCGATGCTGCTCGCCGTCCTGCTGGTCCCGGCCGGGGTCTGGCTCGCGATGCGTATCGACCGGCGGCGGCGGGGCCGGGTCGTGGACCTGTCCGGCTCGCCGACGGGGACCGCCGTGGCCCCGACCGGCCGGCGGGTGATGGACCGGCTGCCGGCCGCGCTCGCCGTCGCGGGGTTCACGGTGCTCGCGCTCGCGCTGGCGAGGCCCCACGCGGCGGTCCCGCTGCCGCGCCTCGAGGGCACGCTGATGCTCGTGTTCGACGTGTCGGGCAGCATGGCCGCGGACGACGTCAGTCCGAACCGGATGGAGGCCGCCAAGGCCGCGGCGACGGCCCTCGTCGACCGACGGCCCGACGGCGTCGTCATCGGCGTCGTGGCATTCAGCGACGCCGGGGTGACCGTCCTGCCCCCGACCAGCGACATGGTCGCCGTCGGGGCCGCGATCGAGCGCCTCGAGCCCACGCGCGGGACGTCGCTGGGTGCCGGCATCCTCGTGGCGGTCGACGCCATCGAGAAGGCCCGCGAGGACACCCCGGCCGAGTACTACAGCAACCGGTCCCCGGAGCCGACCGGGTCCCCGGAGCCGGTCGAGCCCGGCAGCGACGCCGCGACGCTGGTCGTGGTGCTCAGCGACGGCGAGAACAACCAGCGTCCAGACCCGCTCGAGGCGGCGGCGACCGTGGCGGACCGCGGGGTCCGTATCGTGGCGGTGGGCGTCGGGACCCCGGGCGGCGCCGTCCTGGACCTGGACGGGTTCCGCGTGGAGACGCGCCTCGATGAGGCGACGCTCCAGGGGCTGGCCGACATCACGGGCGGCTCGTACTCGGCGGCTGCGGACGGCCGCGCAGCCGCGGACGTGTACGGCGCGCTGGCGCGGGCCCTCGTGATCCGCGAGGAGCCACTCGAGCTCACCGGGCTCGTCGCGGCGGTCGGCCTCGCGCTGCTCCTGGCGGGGACCGGGTTGTCGCTCCTGCGCCGGGGCCGGCTGCCGTGACCGGCACCGCCCCCGCCCGCCTGGCCATCGCAGTCCACCGCAAGGGAGGCCGCCCGTGACGTTCCTGTGGGGCGGCTTGCTCGTCCTGCTGCTCGCGATCCCGCTCCTCCTCGCCGTCTACTGGTGGTCGCGACGGCGCCGGCGACCGGCGGCGGCCCGCTACTCCAGCCTGGCGCTGATCCGGGCCGCTGGCCCGTCGTCCCGCCGCTGGCGGCGGCACGTGCCAGTTGTCCTGGTCGCGGCGGCCGTGGCCGCGCTGGCCGGCGCGGTGGCACGCCCGACGGTCGTCCTCAGCGTGCCCAGCAGCCAGTCCACGATGGTCCTGGCCATGGACGTCTCGGGGAGCATGTGCTCCACGGACATCGAGCCGACGCGCCTCGAAGCGGCCCAGCGTGCCGCCATCGCCTTCGTCGAGGGCCAGCCGTCAGGCACGCGGATCGGGCTCGTGGCCTTCAGCGGGTTCGCCGCCTTGCTTGAGGTGCCGACGACCGACCGCGAGCGGGTCGCGGCAGCGATCCGGAGCCTGACCACCGGCCGTCGTACCGCGATCGGCAGCGGCATCCAGTCGGCCATCGACGCCATCGCCGAGGTGGACCCCAACGTGCCCGCCGTCGTGCACGACGGCGATCCGGGCGTGGAGCCGGAGCCGGGCGTTCCCGGCGCGTACCAGCCGGACATCGTGGTGCTGCTGACCGATGGGGCGAACAACGCCGGCACGGATCCTCTCGAGGCGGCGAAGCAGGCGGCCAACCGCGGGCTCCGCGTCTACACCATCGGCTTCGGGACCGAGGCCGGCGCCGAGCTCCAGGCCAGTTGCCGGAGGCAGTTCCTGGGTGGCGAGCCGGGCCGTGGCAACGGCGGCGCCGGCGGCTTTGGCGGCCCCGGGGGCTTCCGCCGCGGCATCGACGAGGACACCCTCAAGGCGATCGCCGAGCTCACGGGCGGCACCTACTCGCCCGCGGAGAGCGCGTCGGAGCTCGGGGAGGTCTTCACCAGCCTGCCCACGACCGTGGTCACGAAGCGCGAGCCCGTGGAGGTCTCCGTCGGGTTCGTCGCCCTCGGCGGCCTGCTCGCCGGCCTCGGCCTCCTCCTCGGGCGGGCCTGGCGGCCGCTTCCCTAGCCTAGCGGTCCGCGAAGCGCTCGATGGTGCCGCGGTAGCAGGAGACCCAGACGGTCCTCGTCGCGGCGTCGTAGTCCACGCCGACGGGATGGACGCCCGCCGTCCGGAAGCGCTGGAGGATCACCATGTCCTTCGTGCGCACCTTGACCAGGGTCTGGCTCACGTAGTTGACGACGTACAGGCTCCGGCCGTCCGGCGCGAGCACGATCGTGCGCGGCTGCGTCCCGGTGCTGATCCGGTCCACGACGCGCTTCCGCGCGATGTCGATCTTGACCACCGCGCCGCCCTTGTTGAGCGACATGTAGAGGTACTTGCCGGCCCTGTCGATGACCATGTGCCGCGGCTCGCCCGGGAGGAGCGGGATCAGCGTTCGCAGGGTCCCGGTCGCGAAGGTGTAGACGAGGACCCTCTGGCCGGACTCGGCGCTGAGGTAGGCCCTGGACGAGTCGGGCGAGAACGCGATTCCGCGCGGGTTGCCGCCCACGACGATCCGCCTGACCTCCTTGCCGGTCCGCAGGTTCACCAGGGAGACATCGCGGTGGGTCCAGTTGCCGGCCAGCAGCCACTTGCCGTCAGGGCTGACGCCGACCGCCTTGGGCACGGGTCCGACGCGGAACATGCGGGTCTTGCGGAAGGTCGAGGTGCTGATCTCGTAGACGAACGAGCGGTCGATGACGTCGTCCACCCAGCCCGTGTCCCAGCCGGGGTGGGCGAACCCCGGGCCGTACATGGAGTACTGGCTGACGTACATGAACTTGCCGTCGGGCGAGACCGCGGCCTCAACCGGGGCGCCGTTCACGGGTCTGGGCCACCTCGGGTAGCCGTAGCCCGACAGGGTGACCCGGTCCGAGATCGTCTTCACGAGCTGGCCCTTGCGGTTGTAGACGGTCATCGTGTGCCGGTACATCATGTTCTGGGCGAAGAACAGGCCGGTCTGGGTCGCGACGACGGACTTGGGCGTGATGCTCCCGCGGATCACCGGCAGGCGCACCAGGCGGAGCGTGTCCGACGGCTTCTGCGTGGGGGCGGGCGGGGGCGTCGGGGTGGGAGCCGGGGTCGCCGTCGGAGCCGGGGTCGCCGTCGGCGTCGGAGTCGCGGTCGGGGTCGCAGTGGGGTCCGGCGATGGCGTCGGCGCGTCCGTGGGGGTCGGCGTGGGCTCGACGGAGGCGATCGGCGTGGGCGTCGGGTCCGGTGCAAGGGTCGGCGTCGCGGTGGGCTCCGGATCCACGTTCGGCGCCAGGACGGCAAGCATCGGAGCCGGACGTTCGGCGGCGTCGGCAGGGACCGTGCCGGGACGCACGGGACCGGCGGCGAGCAGCGCCAGCGAGGCGACGAGCAGCGCCATGAGCGCCGAGCGCGCGGAAGGGCGTCGATTGTGCATCTCTCCCAATGATGCGTCAGATCCCTTCCGTTGTCAGGCGGTTGGCTGGAGCGTGTCTGCTGGAGCGCCGTCCAGGGCCACGTGATCCACACGGGACGTCCCGGCCCTCGCGCGGCGCCGTAGGATGCACAGATGAGCACCAACGAGAGCACGACCGTCATGACCTTCGCTGACATCGACTCTGCCGAGTCCGCCCTCGACTGGATCGGCATCGACTTCGTGGAGGGCGAGGGCGACCCGGAGGGCTGGTTCACCGGCGAGCTGGACGAGGACGCTGCGCAGCTGCTCGAGGCAGCCCTCGCGGATGGGGAGACGCCACTGCAGGTACGGGCGCTCGCGCAGATCCTGCGCGAGCGCTGGAACGACGAAGCCACGCCGCGCGCCTGGCGGGTGACCTTCCCGGCCTGACGCTCCGGGCAACGCACAAGGGCCGCCTCCCCTCGCGGGTCGGCGGCCCTTCGCGTTTCGCCTCCGGGTCACCGGCCCTCCTCGAGCCGGCGACCCGGGGCTCACTCCCCGGCGGGGCCTACTTGATCGGCAGGGTGGCCACCAGCACGCCGTCGGTCTCCGTGAAGCCGAAGCCGTCGTCCGCGAGCAGCTCACGCATGCGCGTGTTGGCGGGGCTCAGGTGGGAGACGAGGTTCGCGACCCCCTCGCCCCTGGCGACCTCGATGGCCGCGTGGACGAGGCACGCCCCCACGCCGCGCCGCTGCCAGGCATCGGCAACGGTCATGGTGAGCATCCGGTCGTCCGAGGCGTGGACCCGCGAGACCCGGGCGATGCCGGCGAACTCGGGGGCCGCCGCGTCGTCCTTCTGGACCTCGGCCACCAGCGCGAACTCGCGGTCGTAGTCGGCGAAGCAGATGCGGGCCAGGCGGCCGTGCGCGGTGCGCTCCTCGAGCGGCCGGTCCACGCCGTAGCGCGCGACGACCGTCTCGGACGAGAGCGCCGCGTGGAAGCGGGCCGCGGTGGGCTCGTCCTCGGGGCGGATGGGCCGGACGAGGAGGCGGGCGCCGTCCTCGGTCGTGACCTCGTGCTCGTACTCGTGCGGGTACGGGCGGATGGCGAAGCGCGGCAGGTCGGCGTCCGTGACGGACGACGGGTGGAGGACCACGCGGGCGTCGAGGGCGATGACCCGCTCGGGGGAGGCCAGGAGCGGGTTGATGTCGATCTCGGCGATTCGCGGCTGCTCCGCCACGAGCTCGCTGAACCGTACGAGGAGCGCCGCGAGGACGTCCTCGTCGATCGGCTTGCGCCCGCGGACGCCCTTGAGCGCCTCGGCGATCGTCGTCTCGGCGATGAGGTGCTTGGCGAGGTTCGTGTTGAGCGGCGGGAGCGCGAGGGCGCTGTCCTTGAACACTTCGACCAGCTGGCCGCCCATGCCGAACAGCAGGACCGGACCGAACTGCTGGTCGGGGCTGCTGCCCACGATCAGCTCGTAGCCGGACCAGTTGATCATCGGCTGGATGGTCACGCCCTCGAAGTGCTCCGCGCCGACCTTCTGCGTGACCGAGTCGCGGATCGCCGCGAATGCCTCGCGGACCCGCTCCGGGGTGCGCAGGTTCAGGACGACGCCGCCGACATCGGTCTTGTGGGTGATCGTCCGGGACAGCAGCTTGGCGACGATCGGATAGCCGATGGCGTCAGCCGCGGCGACCGCCTCGTCCTCGGTGAGGGCGAGCTCGGTGTCCGTGATCGGGATGCCGTACGCCGCCAGGACCTTCTTGCTCTCGTACTCGGTGAGTAGCACGCGACCCTCAGCGGAGACGTCCGCGATGATGCGGTCGACCTCCTCGCGGAACTCGCCGCGCTCCGGCTTGACCGGGAGGCGCGGGGTCTCGTAGAGCGACTGCAGGTTGTGGTCGTAGCGCCACAGGTGGTTGAACAGGACGCAGGCCGTGTCCGGGTAGGCGAAGGTCGGGATGCCGGCCTCGCGCAGGATCCGGGCACCTTCCTCCACTTCCTCGCCGCCCATCCAGGAGGCCAGAACAGGCTTGCCCTCGATGTTGGCGTACTTGACCAGGGCCTTCGCGGTCTCGGTCGGGTCCGTCATCGCCTGGGGCGTGAGGACCACGAGCAGGCCGTCCGTCTCCGGGTCCGCAGCGGCGATCTCGAGGGCCTTGGCGTACCGATCCGGCGGCGCGTCGCCGATGATGTCGATGGGGTTGTTGTGGCTCCAGACCGCCGGCAGGACCGCGTTGAGCGCCTCCATGGTCTGGGGGCTGATGCCGGACAGCTCGCCGCCGCCGCCGATCAGGGCATCCGTTGCGAGGACGCCCGGGCCTCCGGCGTTGGTGACGATCGACAGGCGCCGACCCTTCGGGCGCGGCTGCTTGGCCAGGATCTCCGAGATCTGGAACAGCTCGCTGATCTTCTCGACGCGCAGGACTCCCGCGCGGCGGAAGGCCGCGTCGAGGACATCATCGGAGCCGACGAGCGAGCCCGTATGGGAGGCCGCCGCCTTCGCCGCCTGGACCGTGCGCCCGGGCTTGATGACGATGATCGGCTTGGTCAGGGCCACCTCGCGGGCGGCGGACAGGAAGGCTCGCGCGTCGCCGATGGCGATCGACCTCGTGGTGCAGATCGAGGCGCCGCCATCCATCGCGAGCGCGATCCAGCGGATCGGGCGCGCGGGTCACCGCATCGAC
>JANNHX010000577.1:0-7766 GCA_031404615.1 Chloroflexota bacterium | reverse complement strand
TGGTGCTGCCGGCCGTGCTGTGGTGGGCGGTCCCGATGGTGGTGTTCAGCGGGGGCATCGTCCGGCTGCGCCCGGCCGCCTGGACGTGGCCGCTGATCATGGCGGGAGTCGCCTGGCCCCAGACGCTGGCCCAGCTGCTCTACGGCAACACGAACATGTGGGTGGCCTGCATGATCGCGGCCGGGGTCGTGCTCGCCTGGCCAAGCGTGCTCATCCTGTTCAAGCCGTCGCTCGCCCCGTTCGCGCTCATCGGTATCCACCGGCGCCGCTGGTGGCTGGCCCTGGGGATCCTGGCGCTTGCGGCGATTCCGTTCGGATCGATGTGGCTCGACTACGCCACGGCGATCCGTAACTCGTCGCTGAATGCTACGTACGGCCTCATCAACCTGCCACTCATGGTGGCGCCGCTGATCGCGTGGGTGGGCCGTCGTCGACCCGAACGGAGTGGGCACCTAGAGGCTGATGCCCCGGCCGAGGCAGTTCCAGACATCGACCACCTCGCGATCCCCGACCTCGAGTGACCTGTAGGCGCGGTGGGGGGCGCCGATGACAAGGATCTCGCTGCCTTCAATAACCTCGTCCTGCGGCGACAGCCGCGGGTCCACCACATAGGGGTCCGTGCACAGCACGCGCGCGCCGGCCCACTCCAGGAGCTTGCGGAGCTTGAACGATAGCGACGCGCGGATGTCGTCCGACTCCGCCTTGAACGCCATGCCCAGGATGCCAACGGTGCGCCCGCGGAGGCTCCCGTGGCGGCGCTCCAGCGCCGAGACGATGTAGGCGGGCATGCCCTCGTTGACCTGCATCGCGGCCTGGCCCATCGGGAAGTGGTCGGACGTGAAGGCCGCCAACTGCATCGTGTCCTTGAACAGGCACGGGCCGGCCGCGAAGCCCGGGCCCGGCAGGTCCGCGGCGCGCGGGTAGTCCTCGCGGATCGCCCCGCAGGACGTTGGTGTAGTCGACACCGGCCTGGTCGGAAATCGCGAAGAATTGGTTTGCGACCGCGAACTTCATGTAGCGCCAGGTGTTGGTGAACAGCTTCGTGAGCTCCGCCTCTTTGCTGCTCGTCCGGATCGTCTTGGCGGTGAGGTGTCCGAACAGGGCCTCCGCGCGCTCCCCCGCCCTAGCCTCGTCCGCGCCGATGATCTGGGGCAGCGAGCGGAGCTCCTCCAGCGCATGACCCTCGGCGATCCGCTCCGGGCAGAACGCGACGTCGATCCGGAGGCCCAGATCCTCGAAGGCGGCGGCGATGTACTCGGTTGTGCCGGGGTAGACGGTGCTCCGAAGGACGACGAGCGTGCCGTCCGTGATGTGCGGCGCGATCTGGGCGACCGCACGCTCGAAGACGCGCATCGACGGTCCGAGGAACTCGTCCACGGGGGTGCCGATCACGAGCAGTACGGCGTCGGAGCGGCTGATGATCTCGGCGTCCGTGGACATCTCGAGACGCCCCGTCGCGAGAACCTTCGGGAGCAGCTCGTCCGCGCCGTTCTCCATGAACGGCATCCGGCCCGCGGCGATGCGGTCCAGTGCGGTGTCGTCGATGTCGAAGATGCCGACTCGCAAGCCGGCGTCGGCGAAGGCGAGGCTCAGTGGAAGGCCGACGTGACCACCGCCGCCCAGCACGACCAGGTCGAGCGGACCCGCGGCCCTGTGCCCATCGATCGCAGTTGCTGTTGTTGTCTCTGTCATGCCGTCCTCTCTCCCGGGAGCGCCGACTTTAGCAAGGCGAGGACCGCGCCAAGCCTCCCCGAAGGTACCAGCGCGGCGAGAGCCTCTCCCGGGTGCGCGCTCTACCCCTCACTCGGCCGATGGCTGTATCTCACGCTCATCTTCCTGTGGAAGCTTCATCCGTGATCGATCAAGGAGCGTGGCCAGCGCGAGCGCGAAGAGGGCGGCCAGCCCCGCCTCCGCGAACGGGATCGCAAGCACGAATGCGACGACCCTGCTGCGGGCGGGAAGGACGAGGGTGGCGTAGTACCACTGCTGCGAAGGCCACAGCGCGGGCACCACGAGCCAGGCGCTTCGCTCCCTCCCGACCACCCACATTGCGCCCAGTGCCGGCACCAGGAAGAGCAGCGAACCGCTTGTTGACAACCCGAAACTGCTCTGGTCAGCGAGCACGGCGTTGATCTCGCCCATCCGGGCTAGGTACCTCGACCACGGGAGAAGTGGCGCCGTGGCCACGAGCAGCGCGACGAAGATCGCGACCTGCTTCCAATGGCCAAGTATCACCTCGGGCACGATCGCGTAGAGCTTCAGGTACCCGGCCGCCCACCCGAGCCCGCGCAGCATCAGCGGAAGCAGCAGCAACTGGACGTTGCCGGACACGATGCCATGCACGATCGGCGGAAACAGCAGCCACCACCAGGGCAGGTCAAGGAGGTGCAGCGTCGCGACCGCCCCTGCGATGCATAACCCTCCAAGCACGATCCACCCCATCGGGTCAGGCAGCAAAGCGAAGGGCACCAGCGGGAGGAGCGTCGGTGGCGGTGCTGCGAAGAGGATGCCCGCGTACGACACCGCCCAGGGATCCGCGCCGGCCAGGTAGGCGCGGGTCGCCTCGAGATATAGCCGCGCATCGATAAACAACAGCGGACTCCGTGACATGAAGCCGTTGATCGTGGGCAGCACGAGGAGCGCGAACCAAAGCGCAAGGCCCCACCGGGAGACGAGACCCCGGACCCATGCTGAGTTGAAGGGGTACCGGTCTGCCAGCCCGCGCCAAGTGGTCACCGGGCGCCCCGAGGCCCGGATCCACAACGGGAGCGCACCGAACCAGGTGGCCGGCACCTGCTGATCCATGGGGCTCGTCCGCGGAACAAGACTGGGGCATGTGGAAGCATCTGGACCAATCTTGCCACCCGGGGGGGCGGCGGCGGACCTCCTTCGGGCGCGAGGCGATCCATCACGGTGGCGCGGCCGCAGATCGGACGAACAGCGACCCCTCGGCATCCGTGTACGCCTGCTCCCATGCTCCGGTTGGTGCCGGGGTTCCCGCGGGCACCACGATGGCCTCAACCTGCCAGCGGTCCACCACGGGGGCCGCGGCAGCTCCCCCGCCCGTGATGACGCGATAGTCGTCCCAGACATCGGGCGGGAAGAGTTCGAACCGGGAGTCGATGAAGTAGGTGCCATCCGGCGCCGCCCACTCGAACCATGAGCCCCAGGTCTGCGGCACGAGGACGCGAGTGGTGGCCGGTAGCGCCGCGACCGCGGCGGCGAGGCCGCCCGGCGCATAGGCGAGCAGGCCGGTGCGCCCGGTCAGCGGATCGGCGGGGCGCCACCAGGGCAGGGCCGCGAGGATCAGCACACCCAGAAGCGTGGCGGTCGCGCCGTTGACCCGGCTCGCGCGGCGGGCGCGGCGGGCGGCCATCGCGGGCTGGGACCAGGTGCCGACGTCGGGCGCGAGGGCAGGCTCGAGCTCGGGCACGGGTTCACGGGCGCTCGAGGCCACTCGCTCTCCGGCGAGCAGGAAGACCATCGCAAACGCCCACCACGCCACGCCGCGTACGGCCCAGGCGCCCAGGAACGCCATGGCGGCCGCCAGGACCCAGTCCGGCAGCGCGACCCGGTCCCTGTGCCGGTGCAGCAGGGCGGCGGTCACCAACACCGATGGGTAGAACAGGATCCCGGGCATCTCCAGCGGCGACGTCCGCTGCCACTCGCTGACCTGCCCCGCGATCGCCGGGTTCGCCCCAATCCCCGCGGCATACACCCAGGCGCCGGCGAGGAACGGGTTCACGAAGGTCGCCGCCGTCCCGGCCACGAGGATCCAGAGGGTGAGCCGGGCCGGCCACCGCGCGGCCACGTCACTCAGCCACGCGTAGCCCAGGATCGCCGGACCAAGCACGAAGCTCCCATGCACGTTCGCCCACACCGCCACGACCAGTGGCGCGAGCCAGTATGCCCTCGGATGACGCCCCCGCGACGCCACCAGCCACAGCAGCAGCGCGAAGCACAGGAGCCCGAACAGCTGCGGCCGGAGCGCCAGCGCGGGCGCCGCCAGAGCGAAGGCGGCGAGCGCAAGGATGGCGCTCGTCCGCGGGGAGGCGCCCCGGGTCATCGCCGTCGCCACCAACACCCCCGTCGACGCCGCGACGAGCGCCGCCCGGAGCACCGCGAGCGGCTCCCACCCGCCAACCCGGTGACCCAGCGCGAGGACCACCTGTGCCAGCCACTGCTGGTCCAGCCACGGCGTCCCGGCTACGGTGAACGTCCACGTGTCCATGCGCGGGATGGCGCCCGTGGCCAGGATCTCGTATCCGGCCCGCACCTGGTACGCGAGGTCCACGGCGGGCAGCGGCACGAGGAGCGCCACGAGAGTGGGCAGCGCGATCGCGATCCAGATCCAGAGCCGGTCGAAGGTCACGCGCATCGTGGCGATGCTACGTGGACTACCGGTGGACCGTTTGGCCGATCGGGCTTCAGCCCGCTGGCCTCGCGATCCCCCAGAGTCGCCGCGACCACGTCACGGCAGCCAGGACGAACAGGGCCGCGATCCTCGACCCATCGAGATCGACGAACGAACCGGCAGGGGCACACTTGCACCGATAATGGAGGCACATCTGCAGGCGCCCGGATCGCCGTGTCCTCACCCCGCGGTCGCGATGACCTCACGTGGCCGGATCGCCCGGGTGCCCTCGTCGTAGAGCGCCTGCACCGCGTTGACCATCAGCTGGATGCAGAACCGGTCGTGGACCGTGTCGTGGCCCGCCCGCCCGATCATGTCCGCGAGGGGATGGCTCGTGAGCAGCCGGACGATCGCGTCCGCGAGAGCCGGCGGATCATGCGGCGGGACGAGGAGCCCGTTGCGGCCGTCCTCGATCATCTCCGGGATCCCGCCCACCCGTGACGCGACGACCGGGCGCGAGAGCGCCATCGCCTCCAGGATCGTGAGGCCCTGGGCCTCGCGGTAGGACGGCAGGACGGCGACGTCGAAGGCCGCGGTGACGGCAGGGATGTCGTCGCGGCGACCGGTGAAGATGACGTGGCGCTCGACGCCCTGCTCACGCGCGATCTGGTGCAGTGCGTCCAGGCGGCTACCCTCGCCCACGATGAGCAGGTAGGCGCGGGGCACGCGCTCGAGGACCAGCGGCCAGGCCTCAAGCAGGGTCGGGTGGCCCTTCTCCAGCTCCAGGCGCCCCACGACCCCCACGATGGCCGCGTCGGGCTCCATCGCATACTCCTCGCGAAGCGTGCAGCAGGGCTCCTGGTGGTCGTAGCGCTCGAGATCGACGCCGTTGTAGATGAGGCTGACCGCGGTGCCGGACCGGCCCTCGTCCTCGACCTTGGCCACGATCGCCTTCGACACCGCGATCACGTGGTCCATCTGCGGCGTGAGGCGGCGCAGCGCGTCCTGGTCCTCGCTGGGGCGGATGCGCGAGGAGTGGACGGTGGAGATCACCCACGGGCGGCGGTGGCCGGCGTCGCCCAGCGCGATCGCGGCCTTCGTGCCCACGATCTCGGCGCGGTACATGTGGTTGTGGATCACGTCCGCCCGGATGTCGGCCAAGTGGGCGGCCAGCGTCGCGGTGGCGATGGCGTCGTCGGGGTCGTCGATGACGGTGACGTCGATCCCGGCCCGCTGCATCTTGCGGACCGCGCTGCCCGGCGAGAGGGACACGACCGAGACGTCATAGAACGCGCGGTCCAGCCGCGTGACGAGGTTGTGGACGTGCTCCTGGGCGCCGCCGTTGGTGCCTGTGGCCATCACCTGCACGACGCGCACACGCCGCCGGCCCGGCACCGGCAGGTGGATCATCGGGGCGACGCACGGGTCGTCGCGCAGCGGGGGCGTCATCGCCCTTGCGTTCGTCTGACGAGCAGACGCTGGATTGGATGGTCCACCGCGCCCCACTCGTACTTGTAGGCCTCGTCGCCCCGGAGGAAGTCCATCCGGGCCAGGCCGAGGTCCAGCGCGCGGCGCACGAAGCGCTCCACCATGACGACGCCCGGCGAGAGCTCGCGCGCCTCGGGGTCCACGCCGGCGTTGTAGTAGAGCAGCGAGTCCACGCTCGTGAACGAGACGCCCGCTGCGATCCGCCGGCCGCCGACCGTCAGGAACGCGAGGCTCAACGGGCCGCCGGGCGGGAACAGCTCGAACAGCCGCCGGAAGAAGACCCGGCTCTGCTCGCCGCCGGGCGTGTCCGGAAACAGGCCGTCGTCGCCCCAGCGCTTCTGGTGGAGGTCGATGAACTCGGGCAGGTCCGCGAGCGGGTCCGCCGCATCCTGCAGGAGCACCTCGCCGACCGCCTCGGCGCGGCGGACCTTGCGCCGGATCTCGTGGCGCTCCTTCTTGCCCAGGGTGGCGAGGTACTCGTCGATGGTGCCGCCGACCGGCAGGTCCGCCACGGGGCAGACCTCCTCCGGCTCCACGTTGAGCGTCCAGCCCTCCGCCATCTCGCGGGCCCCGAAGGCGGCGGCGAGCGCGTCGGCGGCGGGATCGCCCGTCCGGAGGCGGCGGAGGTCCACGGCGTCCCAGGGCGCCGGGTGATCGGGATCGCCCAGCGAGCCGCAGTACTCCGCCAGGGCGGCGGCGACGGCGGGGAGATCCGCGGGCGAGGCGAGCAGCGTGGCGTAGTCCGCGTGGTACGAGGCGCCGAAGAAGACCGCCTTCGCGTCCGGCGAGACCGGCGTGAGGGCCAGACCCTCGGCGTGGCGCATCATCGTCCGCAGCTCTACGTCCCCTGGCTCAACCTCGTGGCGGTGCATCAGGGGGGCGATGCCGACGGGCTCGGCGTCGTCGGGGGCGTCCGCGGGGACGAAGACCAGCGTCTCCTCGTGGGCGTTGGCGCCGTACGCATCCCACCACGCGCGGTGGAAGGCCCAGTGCGAGAAGGGGGTCGCCCAGGGGTTCGCCGCCGCTAGGGCGTCCCAGCGGGCGGGGTCAATCGCCTCGAACGGGCGACGGACGGCACGAAGGGCAGTCACGTGGCCACCGGGGTCGTGCCACCGGCGGCCGACGGACAGGGAGGTTCGCCGGTCAACGTCAGGGGGGACACGACCGGGAGGATACACCCGCGGCCCGGTTCGGTTGCGCGAGCAACGGGACGCTGGAGGCCACGCAGTTCCCAGTTGGACCATGTGTCGGGCCTATGCGATACCGTCCGTCGCGTCCGTCACGCTGTCGCCGCCCCCGGGGACGATCGCCCGGTTCGTCGGGACGCTGAGCTGACCGCCGCCATCGCCACCAGCGCCGCGAACCCGGCGAGCGGGAACGGCGTCGCCACGATCGCCGCCACGAGGCGGCTCTTCGTTGGTAGCACGAGCGTGCCGTAGTACCACTGCTGAGACGGCCACAGGGCTGGCACGATCAGCCAAGCGGCCTTTTCGCGACCCACGAGCCACAGGCATGGGAGAGCGAGCGGCGCGAGCAGGAGGGCTCCCAGGAACGACGGGCCGTCCTGGGACTGCGTGGCGAGGACCGCGCTGATCTCGCCGAACCGCTCGATATAGCTTGCCCACGGGAGCAGCGGAGCGGTGACGACGATGACCACCCCGGCCAGGAGGAGGCCGCGCCAGCGCCCCAGCAACACCATCGGCACGGCGCCATAGATCTTGAGGATCGGCGCCAGGAGACCGGCCCGCGGGAGGAGGATCAGCGGCACGAGGAGCAACTGGATGTTGCCGGCGAGCATCCCCTGGACGAGCGGCGGGAACAGGAGCCACCACCACGGCAGGCTCAGCATCCGGATCGTGGCCACGCCCGCAGCCGCCACGACGAGGGCGAGCAGAATGGCGCCCGCCGTCTCCGGCAACAGCGC
>JANNHX010000576.1:0-3733 GCA_031404615.1 Chloroflexota bacterium | reverse complement strand
GGCGTGGTCATGGCGAGCGCGCCATGGGCGGCACCCAGCTCCACCGCGCGCTGGGGGCCGGTGTCGGTCAGAAAGCCATAGATCAGGCCCGAGGCGAACGAATCGCCACCGCCGACCCTGTCGAGGATCTCGAGGTCGTGTCGCCGGCGTGCCTCCGACAGGCGACCATCCATCCAGCACACGGCTCCCCAGTCGTTTCGCGACGCCGTCCTCGCCACGCGCAGGGTCGTGGCGACCACGCGGATCCCCGGGTAGTCGGCGACCACGCGCTCGATCATCCTGCCGAACGCTGACGGGTCGAGGCTGGAGAAGGCCTCGTCGACACCGTCCACGGGGTAGCCGAGCGCGGCCGTGAAGTCCTCCTCGTTGCCCAGCATCACGTCGACCAGCGGGGCCAGTGCCCGGTTCACCTCCACCGCCCGGCCCTGACCGCCGATCCCCTTCCACAGTGACGGGCGGTAGTTCAGGTCGTAGCTCACGACGACGCCGGCCCGGTGGGCGGCCTCCATCGCCTCCTGCGCGACCTGGGCGGTCGATTCCGACAGCGCAGCGAAGATGCCGCCCGTGTGGAACCAGCGCGCTCCATGATCCGCGAAGACGGCGTCCCAGTCGATCTCGCCCGGGCGCACCTGGGAGATCGCGGTGTGCCCTCGGTCGGAGCAGCCCACGGCTCCTCGGACGCCGAAGCCGCGCTCGGTGAAGTTGAGCCCGTTGCGGACCGTGCGCCCGGCACCGTCGTATGGCACCCATCGCACCAGGGACCGGTCCACGCCGCCGGTGCGCATGAGTTCGTCGATGAGCTGGCCGATCGGGTTGGCGGCCAGCGCTGTCACGATCGCCGTGCGCAGCCCGAAGCAGCGCGCAAGCCCCCGCGCGACGTTGTACTCACCGCCTCCCTCCCATACCCGAAAGGTCCGCGTCGTGGCGATGCGCTGGTCACCCGGGTCGAACCGCAGCATCACTTCGCCGAGTGAGACCAGGTCCCAGCGGCATCCCTCGGCGGGGCGCAGCGCCAGTCCCGTTCCGGCCGGTCCGTCAGTCATCATTCAACCCATCGGTCTCGGGCTCCCTGCCGACTCGCGAGAGAACCGTCGTCTCCACGTCGAGCAGGTGATGGCGCATCTGTGCTTCGGCGGCATCCTCGTCACCAGACAGGATCGCCGCCACGATGTCGGCATGGACCGCGACGTCCCGGCCAGGACTCCCATAGAGCTCCTGGATCTGCAACTGTTCGCGCGCGTGGACATCAAGCAGCGAATCGATGATGTCGGCGAGGATGCTGTTGCCGGCCGCGCGGGCGATGGCCCGGTGGACGCCAAGCCCGCCCTCCTGAAGGTCCTGCGGACCCGCGGCCAGCGCCGTTGTGGCACTCGCCAGGGACGCCTCCAGAGACACCCGGGTGTCACGGTCCAATCGCCGGGCTGCGAGGCGTGCCAGCGCAGGCTCCACGAGGAGTCTGGCCCGAAGGAGGTCGCGCAGGCTCACCGCGTCAACGGCCTCACCGTGTGGGTTGGCCACGACCAGCGCCTGCACGGTCCTGCGAACGTAGATGCCCGACCCGTGGCGGATCTCGAGGGCGCCTGTCGCTTCCAGCCGTCGCAGAACCTCGCGGACCGTGGGCGACGCCACCCCGAAGGTGGACGCCAGCTCGTCCACCGACGGCAGGCGGTCGCCGGGCCGGAGGTTGCTCTCGCGAATGAGCGTGAGGATCCCATCGGTAAGGTAGTCGGCGCTGGACGTCACGCGAGTGGCCATTGGATGAACCCCCTCCTTGAAGCCCCTTGACATGACCGGACCACTTCGGCAACGTGACCAAGTCACTTGGTTGGACCTTGTGATCCTAGCGACAACCACGGGGATTCGTCAACGTCCCGGAGGAGCGCGTGAGCGACAGGGTCCAGGACGGCATCGGCGATTGGCGCGGCACGCGGTCGAGCCAACACGATGCGACCGCTGCTGTGGTACCGATGCCGCTTGACATGTGGTATCGATACCATGCGACAATTGGTATCGATACCATCACGAGTCGCGCATGTTGGAGCATCCGGTCGTCCCGCCGGCCCGCGCCAGCCCTTTCCTGGTCGTGGACGAGCAACGCCGTGAGGCGTGTGGAGGCAGGACAACGATGACGTCTGATGCGGCCGGTCACCCTGCCGACGAGGGTCCGGCGACGCCCGTCGGCGATCGGCCGAAGGGAGGGTCGGCGAGTCGCGTGGCCGCCAGCCTGCTGCGCCGCAGCGACTTCTCGGTCGTCCTGGCCACGGTCGCGCTGTTCGTGATCTTCGCGCTGGGCAGCGAGAGCTTCCTGACCCAGTACAACCTGTTCAACATGGGCCGCACCGCTGCCCTCTACGTCTTCGTCGCCATGGGCCAGGCGATCGTCATCGTCATCGGCGGGATGAACCTGTCGCTCGGCGCGATCGGCGGGCTGTCGGTGGTCATGGCCGGCATGGCCATGCAGGACGCGGGCCTGAACCCGGTCCTGGCGTTCTTCATCGCACTGCTCGTCGGCGTCGCCGCGGGCTTCGCCAACGGCCTGATCATCATCAAGCTCAAGCTGAACTCGTTCGTCGCCACGCTGGCGACGTCGTTCATCTTCGTGGGCCTGGTGAACGGGATCAGCAAGGGCAACCCGTACACGAACATCCCCAAGGACCTGACCTTCATCGGGCGCGGCGACATCTTCGGCATCCCGATCCTGTTCGTCCTGATGGTCATCCTGCTGACGGTCGTCGCCTACTTCTTCCGCTTCTCCGTCACCGGGCGCCGGATCCTCGCGACCGGCGGCAACGCCGAGGCCGCACGGCTCTCCGGCATCCGCACCGACCGCATCACGGTCCTTGCGAACGTGCTGTCGGGCCTGTTCGCCGCCCTGGCCGGGTACCTGTGGATCACCCGCGTCGGGTCAGCGCAGCCGTCGATCGGGTCCGACTGGCTGATCATCTCGTTCGCCGTCGCGATCATCGGCGGGACGTCGCTTGCGGGCGGCGAGATCTCCGCGCTCGGCCTTGGCGCGGCCGCCGTGATGCTCACCCTCATCAAGAACGGGCTGATCATGTTCAACGTGAACGTCTACTTCGAGCAGACGTTCCTGGGCATCGTCATCCTCCTCGCCGTCTCTCTCGAGAGCTTCCGTGCCATCGGTCGACGGCGCCGGCGCCCCCCGCGCGGCGCACCCGTTCCGAAGGAGGGGTGATCACGCAGAGACCCCGCGCGCCGATCACCAACGCCACCCCCACACTGAGGTCGTATCCCCGATGACTCGTTCCCTTCCCAAGGCCCTCGCCCTGGCCCTGTCGGCCGGCGTGCTCGTGGCAGCCTGCTCCGGTGCCGCCGCCACCCCGGCTCCTGCCACGCCGGCGCCCGCAACCCAGGCTCCAGCCACGGAGGCCCCCGCGACGGAGGCCCCGGCGTCAGAGGCCCCGGCGACCGAGGCCCCGACGGCCTTCGGCTGCACCGCACCCGCCGACTTCGCGCCCGTCTGGTACGCATCCGCACCGCACCCGTACTTCGACACCGTGAAGCCGGGCGTCGAGGCTGCCGGCACGGAGTTCGGGTTCACCCCCGTCCTCCAGGTCGGTCCCGACTGGACGCAGGACGCCCAGAACCAGGGTATGCAGGCCCTGTTCGCCAAGGCACGTTTATTATCTTCGTACCGGCCATTTGGTTGAAAAGTTATCCACAACAACGGATTGCTTGAAGGTTTCGGTGAGTTTCAGTGCCAGCGTGCGTG
>JANNHX010000575.1:0-1616 GCA_031404615.1 Chloroflexota bacterium | reverse complement strand
GGGTCAGGCCGGTGTCGGGGTCCACCCAGACCAGCTCGAGGAACTCGTCGGCCCCGCTGGCCCAGAGGAAAATCCCCACCTCCTGCTGGGTGTCCGGGTCCACGTAGACGAACGCCTGGTCGGCGGCGGGCGCGGAGAGCTGGATGCGGTCGAGCGCGTCGGCGAAGGTGAGGCCGCCCGGGAGCGGGATGCCCGGCTGGGCAGCGTTCGGGACCTCGGCGTCGTCCGGGGCCTCGTCTGGCGCGTCCAGCGCCCCCAGGGGCAGCGTGCCCGGTGTGTCGGGCGCCAGGTCCACCTGGAGCTCCGCCGCGCCTCTCGGGGGCACCCAGGCCCGGAGCGTGCCCCAGGTGTAGGCCCGCGCCCGCTTGGCCGCCAGTCGGGTCAACTCCCACAGCCGCCGCCGGTCCCACCACCGGGCTAGCGCCTCGAGCATGGCGTCGGCCTCCGCCTGCTGGGCCGCCTCGGCCTCGGAGCCCTCCTCGGCGGGCTCGACCGGCGTGAACGTGACGCTCGCCTCGGTGCCGAGCAGGGCGTTGGCGACGTTATCGAGCACCTCGCCGACCACATCGACCGGCGTGAACTGGCGCTGCACGGCAGCCTTGACGCGGGCGCGAGTCGAGAGATCGGAGCCGCCATCGGGACCGACCCACCCGTTGCCATCCTGAAAGTGCTCGTGGTCCTCGACAAAGCGGCGGTTGGCCTCGAAGCCGGTCCGGGTGAGCCGCCGCTCCGTGACCCAGGCGATGGCGCTCCGGGCGTCGGCCAGCGTCCAGTCGGCGAAGGCGCGGCCGAGTGGGAGACGTGTCTTGTCGAGACGGGAATCGGGCGTGGTGCCGATCAGGGCGACGGAGGTCATGGGCTCGGCACCTCACGGGGCAACGGTCTGTGTGCGTAGGCGACTTCGATCACGGCCCAGTTCAACTCAGCCGCGAAGCATTGCCAGCGCGTGCCATCTGGTGCGGTAACTTGGACTTCGTATTGTGGCCGGCTCCCGATGCGCTCGGCTTCGGCTTCCATCTCGGGCGTCCAGTCTACGGAGGTCATGGGCTACGCCTCACGGCTGGCGGAGAACAGGTCATCGGGGGTCGCCCGGGCCTGCCAATGGGCGATGCGCTTCCGGGCGATCTCCACGTACTCCGCTATATTTCTTGCGTGCCTGGGCTCCAGCCGTTGCGCCGAAAGTGGGTCATTCGACAGTGCGAGGTGTGCGCTGCCGACTTCAAGGCGTGGCCCCATCGTGGTCGTCCATCGCGGTTCTGCTCTGTGGCGTGCAAGGGCGTCGCTTCCCGCAAATCGTTCTCCTGCGCAGTCTGCGGCAAGGTCGTAGTACATGCCTTCCGCTCGCGGTCCAAGCGCTGGTGTAGCAAGTCCTGCGCTGGTGTGGCTCGCCGGAGCGGCGCGGTACACCGCTGCACCGAGTGCGGGGTCGAGGTGTATCGCCCGCGATCCTATCCGCTGTCCCCCCGTGGGGTGTTTTGCGGATGGGCGTGCTGGAACGCGAACCAGACATACAGCCCGGAGCGCATCTTCTACGGCTCTCGCTGGTTGCGGCAACGTCGCCGGGCGATCCAACGTGACGGCTCCGCCTGCCGTGGCTGCGGCGTTCCGGTGCGGGG
>JANNHX010000574.1:0-2219 GCA_031404615.1 Chloroflexota bacterium | reverse complement strand
TCGACGCGGTGACGACCACGTCAACTGGCAGTGAGCCGTCATTCACGACCGACATGGCCCGGGTCTCGCTCGCACCGGGCGCGAGCGCGGCGATGGCGAGCGGCGCCGAGGTGGGCAGGGCCGATATCTCGACAGACCCGGCCTTGATCAGGCTGTCGGGAACCTGCACCTGCGACGTGAAGTACGCTCCGGCGGCCCCCACTGCGATCGCAGCGACCGCGCCTGTGAGGGCGAACAGGATTCTCTTGATCATGGCTCCTCCTTCTGGAAGCGAGCAGCCGAGGGGAAGCCGCACTGACTGATGGCGGAAAGCGGGCGCCTCGCCGTCCTGCGTGATGGTCGCACCGGATACTTACTCGATTCGCATCGGAACCTTACCCGCGCCGAACGCGATCGCCTGTTACGACAGCGAGGCCCCACCGTTTACCGGCAGGGCCTCGCAGTGTCGTTCAGGTGAAGACCTACAGAGCAGCCTTCGCCCTCTCGGCGAGCTGGGCGAACGAACCGGGATCGTTGATCGCCATGTCCGAGAGGACCTTACGGTCCAGGGTGATGCCGGCCTTCTTCAGACCGTTCATGAACAGCGAGTAGGACACGCCGCTCAAGCGAGCGCCCGCGTTGATGCGGACGATCCACAGGCGGCGGATCTCACGCTTCTTGTTGCGGCGGTCGCGGTACATGTACTGCATCGAGTGCTGGGTCTGCTCTTTTGCCGACCGGTAGCTACGGCTCTTGTTACCGTAGTAACCCTTGGCACGAGCGAGAACTGTACGGCGCTTCTTCTTGGCCGTCATTGCGCGCTTTACGCGAGGCATGGATCAATCACTCCTTGAGTCCTTAAGACAGATCGGGGAAACGGGTCGCGTCGGAACTAGCCGATGCCCAGACCCTTCTTGATGACGCTGGTGTCACACTTCGCGACCTCGGTCTCCTGGCGGAAACCACGCTTGCGCTTCGGCGACTTCTTCTCGAGGATGTGGCTCTTGAACGCCTTGCCGCGCACGATCTTGCCGGTGCCGGTCAAGCGGAACCGCTTGGCGGTGCCCTTGTGGGTCTTCATCTTCGGCATGTAGGCCGCCTTCCCTAGTCTTCGCCGACGGCGACATCGTCGCCGGTAGCTTCCGTCTGATCGGATACGTCGAGCGGGGCCTCTGCGACCTCGACGACTTCTGTCGCCTCGGTGACTTCCGCAGCTTCCGCAACTTCCGTGACTACCTTGGCTTCTTTCTCTTCCTTGACTTCCTTCTTCTTCACGGGAGTCAGGAGCATATGCATGTTGCGTCCCTCGAGCTTGGGCGTGGTCTCGATGATCGCGCTGTCGCCCAACTCACCGGCCAGTCGCTCGAGGATGTTCAGACCCAGCTCGGGGTGAGCCATCTCGCGCCCTCGGAACATGATCGTGACCTTGACCTTCGCGTTGGCATCCAGGAAGCGGATGACGTGCTTCTTCTTGGTCTCGTAGTCATGCTTGTCGATCTTGGGACGAAACTTGATCTCTTTGATCTCGACCTTGGTCTGGTTCTTACGTGCGAGCTTCTCCTTCTGGGTCTGCTCGTACTTGAACTTGCCGTAGTCCATGATGCGGCACACCGGCGGGTCGGCGAGCGGAGCGATCTCGACGAGGTCGAAATCCTGCTCATCCGCGATACGCTGGGCATCGCTCATCGCGAAAATGCCGAGCTGGCTCCCATCGATGCCGATGAGACGGCATCGCGCCGCTCGGATTCGTTCGTTGATCCTTGGTTCCGTGCTGCTGCTGATAGGCAGCTCACCTCCGTCGTATCGGACCCGCGCTCGTTGGGCCCTACCTTCTTCAAATAGAAAAACTCCCGCAGGCTTGTTGAGACAGCCGACGGGAGATACATTCGCCGAGAAACCCGCCCGAGAACTTGTCCGGGCGCGTCACGCGCGCAATCGCATCGACCAGACAGCTGCCGCAAGCGGCGCCGCAAGGTGGGGACCCATGTACACCGATCTTCCGGCGGGGCCCCGCTTGTGAGCGGTATTCGATTAGCCTGCGCAGTATAGCCGCCGGGAGGAAGGCGTGCAAGCGCTCCGCCGGTCGCGCCGAGGCAGAATCGCCAGGTGGCTTCGCGGCGAGCCGCTAGACCTTTGCCGCAACCACCATCGCGGCGAACTCATCGACGCCCATCGCTCCGATGTCGCCCTGAGTGCGTTCGCGCACGCCCACGGTGTCGCTCTCGATCTCCTTGTCACCC
>JANNHX010000573.1:0-3162 GCA_031404615.1 Chloroflexota bacterium | reverse complement strand
CCGCGGTCTCCTCGTTCACCGCGTCGATCTCGCACATCGCGATGCGGTAGTTGTCCGATGCCACGAAGCGCACGGCGGCACCGCGCGGCGCGATGGCTACGGACGCCAGGATCGGCCGGTCGTCGTCGGTTCCCGCCGCATGGATGACCGCGACGAGGGCGCGCAGCAGGTCCGGCGCCGTGACCGTGATGGACCCGACCGGCAGGTAGGGCGTGGCGTCCTCCGGGAACAGCACGAGCTCGGGCAAGGTGATCGTCACGTGACGTCTCCTCCTAGTTGGTGATGAGCGCGGAGGCCGCGGCCAGGGCGCGGGCGATGACGGCGCCGCGCATGTCGTCATCGAGAGACGTGGCGTCGGGGTACAGGGCCTCCTTGGCGACGATCACCTCGGCCGTGGTCAGGCCCTCGGCCGTGATGGCGGCGCGGAACGCCGCCTGCGTCAGCGGCACTGCGCCGGCCACAGATGCCCCAGGAGCCTCGGGAGCCGCGTCGATGGGCTCGGGCACCTCGATGTACTCGCCCTCGTCAGCGGGGTCGGGCGCCGGGGCGGAGGCGAAGCCAGGAATGAGGCGGTGCACCTGCTCCCACTCGGCCTCCGAGAGGGCCGACATGCTGAACCCCTCGATCGCCTCGAGCCCGACGCCCATCACGCCCGCCGCGATCTCGCGCACCCGGTCGGTGTCGAGCCCCCGCTCGGCGGCCTCGGCGAACGCCCTGGCCTGCCAGTAGCGCTCCTCGCCCTCGACCTTCGCGGGCGCCGAACGCTTCCGTCCGGACGCCGGGATCTCCGGAGCGGCGTTCTTGCGAGGCGGGGGCGCCGGCGGCGGGGCCGACTGCTGCGCGATGGACGGGCGGGGTGCCTCGTTCGTGGGGACCGGCGTCAGGCGACGCTCGGGGGGAGCGCCATCCGTGAGGGCCGGTGGCGTCCGCGTCGCATGTGACAGCTCCGGGGTGTCCGACGAGAGGTCGACGAGCGACACGCCGGTGATCTCGATCTGGGGCACGATGAAGTGGTTGCGTCCCTTGTGCTCGACGACGCGGAGCACGGCCGGAACCATCAGCCCGCGCTTCAGCGCGCTCTCGGCGACGGCGATCGACTGCGGGAGCGTCTCCGCGGCGATCAGGCTGTGCGTGACCAGGCCGCCAGCTCCGACGACCGCCACATCCGGGCACAGCACGTTGACACGCGTCATCGGCGAGCACGCCCTCTTGTCCTTGACGCGCTCATCGATGTCCTCGGGGCACACGCAGCGCTTGCCGCTCTTCTGCTCGAGGAACCCGTCACAGCGCCGCTCGCACACGGATCCGCGATAGAACTCCCACCACTGCTGGATGGACTGGCCGGGGAGCACCAGGATCCGCAGCTCAGAGGTCGGCAGGTAGGCCTGCCACTGGTCCTCCCAGCTCGTCACAGCGCCGCCGTAGACGTCGACGAACGCTTGGACGACCGGCTGGGCCGGTGCCGTGATCCGGATCTCGTCTGCGAGCTTCCGCGGGCGGGCCCCGTCGCGATCGCCGAGCCTGATGCGGAACACCTCTGCGTGCCGCCGCTGGATATCGATCATCGGCACGGCTGCATCTCCTCTCGCGCGCGGCGCTCGGACTCGCTCCGTCGGGCGCGCAGCTCTCTCCCGCGCCGGCGGCTGCACTCGAGGCACTGGCGAGCGCCCGCGGGCGTGACGTAGGTGTTCTCAGGGGTGTAGTCGTGGCCGTAGACGCAGACACGCTTGGCCCCGACCAGCGGACTCCGCCGGATGTTCTCGGCGTGGGTGACCGGCTCGAGGTGCTCTGGGTTGCAGCACAGGGTGTTGCGGCACAGGTGGTCGAGGACCATCCCCGCCGGGATCGGCCCGACGCACCGCTCGAACATGAGGCGGTGCGAGTACCCCCGGGCCCCGCGCCAGGTGACGGTGCCGTAGCCGACGCCGTTCGTGCCGCCCGTCCACTGCCAGCAGGATCCGGCGACCGCGACCCGCGCTACGACGTACGCGAGCTCAGGCAGCACCCCGATCGACACCAGGTGCCGCTGACGACCGTGCAGCGTGGCCCGGAGGCTTCCGCTCACGACGCGCCTCCCTCGGCCGGCATGAGGGGCTCGCCCATCACGCGCTTGGACCCCTGGTTCACCCAGCGGGCCGCGTCCTGGACTGCGAGGTAGGCCTCGAACACGGCCTCGTCGCACACGATCGGAAACGCCTCACACGCGGACGGGGTGATGTGGATCACGAGCCCGGTGTCCACCTCGGGCACGGGCACGGCCATCGCACGCTCGTCGGGGCCGAGGAGGTAGTACCTGCGCCGCATCTTCTCGGCGCGGCGCGGCCGCCACACGGCGGCGTACTTCGCCCACCGGTACGCAGCCAGCTGGAGCCCGACCTGCTCGGGGTACGGCGTGCTCGGCTTGCCCTGGCTGTCGAGCGACTTGCGGGTCGTCTTGTAGTCCGCGATGTAGCGGACGCCGTCGATCGTGAGGAAGGCATCCGACGTCCCGGCGTAGCCGAGCTCGGGGTGGAAGACGGCGACCTCCGTGGCCTGGTAGGAGGGCCCGAACGCCTGGAGCCACTCGTCGAAGCGGTCGAGGTACGCGACGACCTCCGCGTCAACGTCCGTGGGCCGCGTCCCGGTGAGCGCGTACCGCTCGCACGCCTCGTGGACCATCGTCCCGAGCTCCGTGGCGCTCCGCATGCCCTTGGGCTTGCGGAAGCGCGCGTCGCGCAGCCACTTGAGGGCCGGGCAGGTCGCGGCGTCCGTGTGGCGGCAGTCAGGATCGTCGTCGGCGAGCATCCCGCGCCAGGTCGCCTCGCTGTGGACAGCCGCGAGCGCCGCCTGCTCGGATGCCCAGTAGAGGAGCGCCGGCTTGTCGAGGGCGCCCAGGATGGTGGTGACGCTCCAATAGGCCTCGTCGTCTGGCCGCTGCTCAGCGCCATCGATGGCGGGCAGGCCGAGGGTCGCGGCCGGGGAGACGGCGGCGGTCATCGCGCACCGTCCGCGCACGCGGGGTGCGTCTCGGGCTCGGCCTGCCAAGCGGCGGCCAGGACCTGCAGCTTCTCGCGGATCTCGCGCCGGCTGGCGGGCTCGCCCGCGGCGTTGAGGTTGAACGGGCTCTCGGTCTGCCAGAACGTCTTGAAGCGGCGTCGGACCTTGCGCCCGCAGACGGTGCAC
>JANNHX010000572.1:0-3007 GCA_031404615.1 Chloroflexota bacterium | reverse complement strand
GGTGGCGGGCGTACATCCAGTCGATCTGGTCCCCGTCGGTGATGTAGAGGTCCGACGACTGCTGCGCCCGGTACCCGTTGCGCGCCGCCATCGCGCGGCCCAGCGACACGAAGACCGCGTGGTCGAGCGATGTCATGTCGGGCGGGACGTTGGTCTTCGTGTAGCCGTAGGGCCACAGGACCAGCTCGCCGTTGGTGTGGAGCGTCACGTGCGTCCGGATCTGCTGGATTCCACCGATGACCCGGCTGTTGACGAAGTCGCGAAGCGCGCGGGTCTCCGGGGCCGACAACGGCCTCGGCCCCCGATAGGTGCTGGCGCTGCGCTTGCCGGACGAGCCGCCACAGCAGCCCCAGCGGTACTCGTAGTTGCGGTTGAGGTCCGTGTACATCGCGTTGCCGGCGCTGTCGCGCTGGCGGTTCTTGCGCCAGGCCCGGTACGGGCTGCCCGTCAGGTCCCAGCGCATCCCGTCCGGGTTGAGGGCGAAGATGATGAACGTCTCGCGGGTGTCGACGAGGCGCGTGACGGTCTCGTCCGATCCGTAGCCGGTCGTGAGCCAGCGCAGGAGCGCGAGGGCCTGCTCGGTGGTGAGGTGCTCGCGGGCGTGGTGGAGGGCGTCGACCAGGACCTCCGGCTCCGCCTCGTCGTCGGCGACGTTGTCGCTGACCTTGGCCATCCAGATGTCGCGGCCCTGGTAGCTCTTGCCGATGGAGAAGACGGACACGATCGACGGGTAGTCGACGGCCGCCTGCCTGATCTCGCCGACCAGCTCGGGCCAGTTGTGGTACCCGGCGTTCGACGCGGGCCAGTCCGGCTCCGCGGCGGCCGCGGGCGTGGCGGCGGGCAGGACGAGGGCCGAGGCCAGCAGGAAGGGGGTGGCGAGCCGCGCGATGCGGAGCGGGGCGCGGTGGTTCAGGCGCATGGGGGCAGGGTGCCAGAGGTTGGCGGATCGTGTAACCCCTGCAATCGGGCCATGGGGGGCCGGACGGACGTTCCGCGCCGGTTGGACCGCCTGGCGGTCACCGGTCGGGCGCGGACTCGTGGGCGCGGGTTCGCGGCCGTCCGCCACCGCGCTGGCCGTCGACACGCGCTGGCCACAGGTCTTGACAGCGGAACGTTACAGTGTCAAGATGACGCCATGCCCGACGATCCGTACAGCCTAAGCGACCTCGCCCGCCTCGCGGATGTGACTCCGCGGACAGTGCGGTATTACGTCGCCCAGGGGCTGCTCCCATCGCCGGAGGCCGCCGGCCCGGCCACCCGATACACGGAGGGCCACCTCGCCAGGCTGCGCCTCATCAAGCGCCTGCAGCGGGACCACCTGCCGCTCGCGGAGATCCGCGGCCGCCTGGAGACGATGGGGGACGAGGAGGTCGTCGCGGCCGCCGCGGTCCTTGATCCGCAGGAGCCCGAGCCGTCGCTGGACCGGCAGGACACGCTGGACTTCGTCCGCTCGCTGATGCACCGGGCGGGTGTTCGGTCCTCCCTTGCCGAGGTCGCGGCTCCCTACGAGGTGGCTCCCTACGGCGTGGCTGCACGGCCGGGCGTGCAGCGCCACGCTCCGTCACACATGCGCCGCAGGGACGCGGCCGCGCCCGCGGCCATGGACGAGATCGCCTTCGAGGCCGCACCCGCGCCGCCCCTGTCGATGGAGCCACTGCTCGCGACGGAGCCCCTCGCCGCCCCGGCCGCTGAGCCCCTCGCCGCCCCCGCAGCGGAGCCCTTCGCCTCAACCGCCTCCACCGCCGTCCCGTCGCATACCGCGCCGGACCGGTCCACGTGGGAGCGCCTCGTCATCGCTCCGGACGTCGAGCTGCACGTCCGGCGCCCCCTGGACCGGCAGACCAACAAGCGCGTCGACCAGCTCGAGCGCATCGCGCGGGAGCTCTTCGAAGACCCGTAGTCCGCCGCGGCGAGACGCCGCACCTGCCACCACCCAGATCCATCGCCACCCATCCACCCCGCACCCGGCGCCCGCGCACCCCGCAGCGGCACCACACCAGAGACCCGCCCCACCCGGGCCTCGAAGACGCTTCGAGAAGGAGGCCCAACGTGACCGTGAACCAGAACCCCGACCGCCTCGTCGACCCGCGCCTGATCGTCCGCCCGGACCGGCGCCTCATCCGCGCCCACGGGCGGAGCGAGCGGTTCCTGCTCGTCGAGATCACCGCGCCCACCGTGGCGCCGGATCCGTCGCGCCGGCGCCCGCCCGTCAACCTGGCCTTCGTGCTGGACCGCTCCGGGTCGATGGGCGGCCACAACAAGCTCTCGCTCGCCAAGCAGGCGGCCCTCGAGTCGATCCACCGGCTCGAGGCGGAGGACCGCTTCGCCGTCGTGACCTACGACGACGAGGTCGATGTCGTGATGCCGGGAACACAGGCCACGCCCGAGGCCCGCCGTGAGGCGACCCGGCGCCTGGCCGGCATCGAGCCGCGCAACAGCACGGACCTCCATGCCGGCTGGCTCACGGGCTGCGAGCAGGCCGCCGCCGGCCTCCAGGCCGAGGGCGTCAACCGCGTCCTGCTCCTGACGGACGGCCTCGCCAACCGCGGCGTGACCGACGCCTCGGAGCTCGCGCGGCTCGCCTACGACCTGCGGCGCCGCGGCGTCACGACCAGCACGTTCGGCGTGGGGTCTGACTTCGACGAGGCGCTGCTCCAGGTCATGGCCGACAACGGCGGCGGACACTTCTACTACGCCGGTGACGTGACGCAGATGCGCGACCACATCACCAGCGAGGTGGGGGAGACGCTCGAGGTCGTGGCCCGCGAGGTCGTCCTGGAGCTGACGCTCCCGGAGTCCGTGCGGGTCGACTCGCTCTCGCCGTTCCGCGTCGAGCAGAGCGGTGGCCGGGCTCGGATCCTGCTGGGCGACATGGTGTCGGGCCAGGTGCTGTCCATTGCGCTCCGGATCACGTTCGACTTCGGGATGGTCGGACGCGAGGTGGGGATCATGGTCCGCGTCGCGGATCGCGATGCCGCGTTCGAGAAGGCCACGCCGGCCATCTCGG
>JANNHX010000571.1:0-2910 GCA_031404615.1 Chloroflexota bacterium | reverse complement strand
TACCCCGACCGAACCGAGCCCCGAGGAGACCCGAGATGACCCGCGTGACCCGCTCCGCCACCCAGCAGACCCCCAGCCTCCGTGGCGCCTTCACCGCGCTCGTGACCCCGTTCACGGCCGACGGCTCGCTCGACGAGGCCGCGTACCGCCGCCTGTGCGCCTGCCAGCTGATGGCCAACATCGACGGCCTCGTCCCCGTGGGCACCACCGGCGAGTCGCCGACGCTCTCCGCCGCGGAGCGCGACCGGTGCATCGAGATCGCCGTCGAGGCGGCGGCGTCCCGCCCGGAGCACTCCCGCGTCCCCGTCATCGCCGGCACCGGCTCCAACGACACCCGGAGCTCCATCGAGGCCACGCGCCGGGCCGCCGCGCTGGGCGCCGACGCCGCACTCATCGTCACGCCCTACTACAACAAGCCAGACCAGCGGATGCTCGAGGCCCACTTCCGCGCCGTCGCGGACGAGGGCGGCCTGCCGATCATCGTCTACACCGTCCCGGGGCGGACCGGCGCCAACGTCGAGGCGGACACGTTCCTCCGCCTCGCCGAGCACCCGCGGGTCGTGGCCGTGAAGGAGGCCAGCGCCAACATCGAGCAGATCGCCGTGATCTGCCGCGACCGCCCGCGCGACGTCGCGGTCCTCTCGGGCGATGACGCCGCGACCCTCGCCGTCCTCGCGATGGGCGGCGACGGCGTCATCTCCGTGGCGAGCAACGAGATCCCGGGCGAGATGGCCGCGCTCGTGGCCGCGTGGCACGCCGGCGACCCGATCGGGGCGCGCCGGATCCACGACCGCTTCCTGCCGCTCCTGCGCGCCAACTTCCAGGGCGCCCCGAACCCCGTCCCGGCGAAGGCCGCCATGCTCGCGATGGGCCTGCTCGACGACGACACGCTCCGCCAGCCGCTCCTGCCGCTGGACGTCGCCCCGCGCGAGCGTCTCGTCGCCCTGCTGCGGGGCCTGGGCCTCGTGGCCGGCGGCGGCCGCCAGGCGCTGCTCGCCGACGAGGTGGCGGCATGACGGCCGCCGAGGCCGCCACGGAGTCGTCGCTCGAGACCACCATCCTCGCCGACCTCGACTCGGGTCGTCGGCGCGCCGCCAACCCGGATCCCACCTCCCCCGGCGGGTGGCGCGCCGCCCCCGCGGGCAAGGCGGCGATCCTGGCCTGCTTCCGCGACCGGGACACCGTCGACTGGGATCTCGACGGGGTCCTGCGCTTCCGGGATCGAGTCGGCCTCCCGCCCAAGTCGCTCCTCGCCGGGCCGGAGGCCGACGCGGCACGCGAAGCCGGCCGGCCGTGGCGCATCGTGCCCGGAGGCACCTCCGTCCGGGCCGGTGTCTACCTCGGCCCTGGCGTCGTCGTCATGCCGCCCAGCTTCGTGAACGTCGGGGCGTGGATCGGCGAGGACACGATGGTGGACAGCCACGTCCTCGTCGGCTCCTGCGCGCAGATCGGCGCCTGCGTTCACCTCTCGGCCGGCGTCAGCATCGGCGGCGTCCTGGAACCCGCCGGCGCGCGGCCGGTCATCGTGGAGGACGGCGCGTTCGTCGGTGCGGGCGTGTCGCTCCTCGAGGGCGTGCTGGTGGGGTCGGGGGCGGTCATCGGGGCCGGCGTCATCCTCACCGGCACGTCCCGCCTGTACGACCTCGTGCGCGGGCAGGTGCTCACGGGCACGCCCGAGGCGCCGCTCGTCGTGCCGCCGGGTGCCGTCGTGGTGCCCGGGTCGCGTACCCTCGCATCGGAGTTCGCCGTGGCCAACGGCCTGTCCGGGGCCGTGGCGCTGCTCGTCAAGGACCGCGACGCCGGCACGGACGCCCGGGTCGCCCTGGAGGACGCGCTGCGATGAGCCTGGTCCCCGAGCCCGGGCGGCCCCCGGTCCGGGTCGACGCGCCCCCCGCGCGCCGCGGCCGCCCGTCGGCCCGCAATGAGATCCTGCGCAACGGGCGCCTCGGGGGACACGCGCCCGCGGAGCTCGCGGAGCGCTTCGGGACGCCGTTCTACGTCTACGACCTCGACGTGGTGACGCGCCAGGTCGAGGCGCTGCGCGGTGCCCTGCCGGACGTCTTCGACCTCGCGTACGCCGTCAAGGCCAACCCGAATCTCGCGGTCCTGCGGCACATCGCCGGGCTGGGCCCCGGCGCGGACGTCGCGTCGGGCGGGGAGCTGCGGCACGTCCTGCGCGCGCGGTTCGATGCCTCGCAGGTCGTCTTCACCGGCCCGGGCAAGCGCGACGAGGAGCTCCGGGCGGCGGTCGAGGCCGGCGTCCGTGTCGTCACGGTCGAGTCGCCGGGAGAGTTGCGCCGGCTCGCGGCCATCGCGGAGTCGCTGGGCCGGCGCCAGCCGGTCCTCCTGCGGGCCGCCGTGTCCGAGGCCGCGCGCCTGGAGCGGGTCCGGCTGGTCGGTGACGACGGCGCGGGCAAGTTCGGCATGGACGGCTCGGACCTGCGCGCAGCCGCGGCAGACGCGCTGGCCTCCCCATGGCTGGAGCCGCTGGGCATCCACGCGTTCGGCGCGTCCAACGTGACCGATGCCGCCTCGCTCGCCGGACACATCGAGGCGACCGTGGAGGCGGCGATCGAGGTCGCGGCGTCCACCGGCTTCCCGCTCCGGCTCGTGGATGCCGGCGGCGGCCTCGGCATCCCGTATGAGGCCCACGAGGACTCGCTCGACGTCCGGGGCCTGGGTGTGCGACTGGCCGGCATCGCCCAGCGCCTCGGCACAAACCCGGCCACCCGTCAGGCCCGCGTCCTCCTGGAGCCCGGCCGGTTCCTGGTCGGCGCCTCGGGCGCCTACGTCGCGCGCGTCGTGGACCGCAAGGCGGTCGGCGGGCACCACGTCGTGATCCTCGACGGGGGCATCCACCACGTCCTCCGCCCCGTGCTCGTCGGCCAGGAACACCGGGTGAAGGCCCTG